>NZ_JBHIMX010000049.1:0-3337 GCF_042194435.1 Bartonella sp. LB28NMGDW | reverse complement strand
GATGGGACGATAGCACAAAGTTTAGCGAATGCAGCTATGAATCTTCGTCGTGGTGATATGGAAAGAGAAAAAAGAGGACAGGTTAACCAGACTGTCGAGTATCTAAAATCTAAAGGGTACAGTGAAGAAGAGGCGCGGTTCATGGCTGGGAATAAAGATGCGTTGAATGCGTTTTTGGCACAAACGATCAACGGTGGAAACAAGAATCCACAATTTACCAATGACGGTAGGATGCTTGTGGAAGATCCTAATGCACCAGGTGGATATAGATATGTTACGGTTGAAGGTGGAAAAGCACATGAAGATATGCAAAAGCGTGAACAGTTGAAAAAATTACAAATAGTAGATGCGAAAATTATGAGAGAAAGTACATCACATGCAATAAATTCGGCTCTTGAGATACTTAAGGAAAATCCTAAGTCATCTACTGGTCCAATTGGTCAATTTTTACAGAATTTGTGGAACACACCGGCAGCACGTTTAAGGGATCATCTTGAAACAATCAGGGGAGGAGCAATGCTTCACAGGCTAGAGAGGATTAAAGCGCTATCACCTAATGGTGCTTCAGGATTGGGTAATTTGACTGATAAGGAAGGTGTAAGATTAGAAAATGTTTATGTTGCTTTGCAACAGAGTTTATCTCCTCAAGAGCTTATAAGGAATTTGCAACGTTTACAGGAGATTTATAACAAAGCAACAGATGCGCAATTAGCTATTTTGATGAATGATAACATAACAGCTGCGGATGTGGATGAAGCATTTGGAAGTGGTTCGCAACTATCACAAGGGAATTTGATAAATATACCAAAGATGAGTTTAGAAGAGGCATCTATTAAGGATAACGTACCTTATTTTAGGGACAGTTCTAGTGGTAAATTTTTGGTTGAGGATTAAATAGTAATGGACCCTTATAACATTTCTGAGAAGATGCGTTCTCAATATGTATATGCCAAGAATGGGAAGCGTTTTCGCGTAGTTGAAGATCCTGCTGAGATTGAAAAAATTATAAAGTTACATGCTAACAGTTCATCTTCATCTCAATATGTATATGCTAAGAATGGGAAACGTTTCCGCGTAGTTGAAGATCCTGCTGAGATTGCGAAGCTATCTAATTCTTTTTCTGAAAGTCAACAAAACACAAAAGATCAATCAACTACAACAGATGATTTTTCATTTGATGATAAAGATCTTACGTGGCGGAATGCTGTTATGAGAAATAGCGCGTCTGGTGCGATGGCAGATTATTTTGACGAGATGAAAGCAGCGAATGAATCGGGTTTTATAGATTATTGGCGTGGTGATAAGAAAGCAGAGGAGATATATAATAGACGGGTAGCCAAGGAACGTGCTTACCAAAAAGCTTTGCAAGAGAAATATCCTATTTGGTCCTCTATAGCTTATGCTGTTGGTTCACTTGTACCGACAGGACTCTCACTTTTTGTGCCTCCATTAAGGGCTTTGGCTCTTGCAAAGCATATGTCAACACTTAGAAATCTTGGTAATGCGGCGCTTTTAGGAGCAGGTTCAGGAGCTTTACATGGTTCAGGGGCGGGAGAGGGGCTTTCTGGTCGTCTTATATCGGCAGGGTTTGGTGGTGGTATTGGAACAGTAGCTGGTCCTGTTGGTTCTCTTGCCGGTACAGTTGCTTCTTGGGGTACAAAAAAAATGGCAAGGGGATTGCAACATGTTCCCTATATTCCCTTTATGAAAGGAGGGCGTTTTAATCCTGCTCATAAGGAAGTTGAAACCAAAGCCGTTAGGGAAGTTGCAAAAACATTATATGATGATGGTGTTGAGAATGTTGCAGAGCGTCTTGGCTCTGCGCCCCGCCATGCATTTTTGACAGATATTAGTCCAAATTTAGAAGTATCCCTTGCGAATATGGGGAAGACAAATGTGCATGTTTCTGAACTTTTGAAAGGAGCACATGGGGAACGAGTGCAGAATGCTATTCACCGTATTGGTCAATCGGCAGATGAAAACATTACACCTCTTCAAGATACGAAAGTTTTAAAAAGGGTGCTTCAAGAGCAAGGAGAAAAAGAATATAAACATCTTTATGCAGAAGCAATGCAAACTCCCATAGCAAAAAAGCATTATCCAGCTCTTAATAGGCTTTTCAAAAATAAATGGTTTCAAAACGCTGTAAAAGAAGCAGTTGACACCTTAGAAGGAGACCCGCGCACAGCAATTGCTCAACGATTTTATGATAAAGATTTTATCCATATAAACTATAAACCCACAATGGCGTTATTAGATCAAACGAAGAAATCTATTGATGATTTAATCGAAAAGTCCCGGAATTTTGGTGATAAACAAAAGGCTACAGGGTACCAAATACTTAAGAATAATTTGGTAAAGATAACGGATGAAATCTCCTCTACTTACAAAGCAGCGCGGGCTAGTGTAGAAAAATATAAAGGTTTTCAAGAAGCGATAGAACAAGGCAAAAACATTGTACAGAGAGATGTTTCTGGAGAGGGGATTAAAGAAGGTCTTCGTAAAGGAGCAATGTCTAGTGGTCTCAATACTTATCATGTAGGGATGAGAGACTATATTGATGATCTATTAAAAGGTTCGCGTCCTGTTAATAGACTTTCGAATATTTTACAAACGGGTCGTATGTCAGATAATCTAAGCAGATCTTTAAGCTCTAAAAACATTCATGGGTTTAGAAAAGCTGTAGAGGATGAAAGGTTCTATGAAGATGCGGCGCAAAGAGCCCTAAAACCGTTTCAGGGAACGCCCGAACCTAATTATTTAACAGGTGTTAATCTACCGTACGGGAAAGTTAGTACAGCACGTGCAGGGGCAAAGATTACACAAAATATTTTATCTGATACGATTAGGAAATTACCTCAAAAAGAGAGACAAATACTTGAACGAGATATAGCGAAATTAGCAACTTTTGGCGTTAAAGGTATGAACCAGCAGGAAGTTGCTCAAATGTTACAAAGATTTATACGATTACATAAAGCAGGAATCGTTAGTGACCATTTGTGGCATTTCATTTCTTCGGTAATGGCAGGAGAAGCGGGAAGATTTTTAAGGAGTAAGGTTCAATGACCCGTTATAGTCCTGCTGTTAATCAAGCGATACGGCAGACGGCAGTGCGATATGGTTTGCCAGAGAGTTATTTATACCGTGTTGCGCAAGTTGAAAGTGGAGGCAATCCGAATGCAAGGAATCCCCGCTCTTCTGCTGGTGGTTTGTATCAATTTATCGATAGCACCGCCAAACAATATGGTTTGCAGGATAGGTTTGACCCCATGCAAGCGGCAGATGCCATGGGGCGGTTGACACTTGATAATCGCAATCATTTAAGCCGTCTGTTGGG
>NZ_JBHIMX010000048.1:0-3437 GCF_042194435.1 Bartonella sp. LB28NMGDW | reverse complement strand
CGATTATGAACGATCCCCTCAAGCGATGTGGCGTCCACCGGTGCAACGGCTTGGTGGGCTGTAGCGGTGTTGCGGTTAAGTGCATCAATGATTTGTCCAGCATCTTGCCCCATCGCCCTCTGTCCAGTGATATCAGTAAGGATGATAGTCCCATCGCTGATAGCGGATTTGGTTTCCCCTTCTGCTGCATCCTTGGCTTTGCCGTGATTTAAAGCATTTTTAGCAATATTTTTTATGATGCCATATTTCCCCTGTTGCAAAGCATCGCCACCAGAAATGCTAAACCCATGGCTGCTGGCTTTAGCATGGGCACTGTTGCTGATATCACTGGTGCTAATGCTTCCTGTGGTCAGGCTGTTTTTATCTGCCGAGGCTGTGCTGGAAATAAGTCCTCCGGTCAGCGTTGTTTTATCTTTAACAATGATATTAAAGCCGCCATCACCAGCTTTGATGCCTGATTGCTCCACAACACTATGATAATCGCTGGAGGATTTATCCTTTTGGAAAGAGGCGCTCATGGAGCCCCCACCACCCGTTTGTCCAGCACCAAACCCAACAGAAACAGAGTTTTGCTTGCTGGAAGTTTGTCCCGTATCACTGCGGCTGGTAATGGCAAAATCACCCCCTACTTCCATTTCTACACGCTCTCCAGAAACCACGGCGCCTGCCAATGTGGTGTTTGCCCCACTCGTGGTATGAACAGTGCCGGTGCCTATAATATGGCTGTTTTTGTGTTGAACTTCCTCACTGGAACCTTCCCCTTGACTAAAAGCAGCACTACCCGTTGCCCCTGCGCCACCCGTGCCATAACCGGTGCCAACACTCATTGAAGCACTTTCACTGCTGTTGTGTGTGCTTTGCGTGTTTTGTGCACTTTCAAAGATGATATCTTTACCTGCTTCCATGGTGATATTTCCGCTCTGTGCATCATTTTCCAGCACATAGATTGGATTGGTACCAGCGATAACATCAGCGCCAACACCATGAATGCTACCTTTGTGGGCTTGCATGTTAACAGCGCGTCCGCCTTCTATGCTATCTGTCACCGCTGTGGAGGTCTGAACAGAGGCTTCTGTTTTCTCAGTTTTAAAGCCCACGGTTACACTGCCAGATGCGCCAGCCAGATTGGCAAGAGCATCCTTGGTGGAGCCCCCCACCCCTCCTAATGAGCTACTCAGTCCTTTGGTTGTGTTCCCCTTTTCCCCCGTATTGCCAGTCAGCCAATTAATAAAGTTCTCTCCTTTATTAAAGAGGTGATTGATTTTCATGCCGGTCAATATGCCATTAATAACGGTGTTATTGCCATCCTTATTGTTCATACGGTCCGCTGAATCTTTTAAGCCTTGTACCGTGCCAAGGACACCGATATCAACGGAAGTTGTCACACCAGCAAAAGACTTTTCATGCTTTTCTTTTGCGTTAGAGGTATCATAGCTTTCTGATAGGGTGATATTATTGCCGGCATCCATGTTGACATCACGATCCGCCGAAACAATGGCTGCTTGCATATTTACATCATTGTCAGCAGTAATCTGCACATCTTGGCGTGCCGTGATGTGTGATTGTGTGGAAGTGGTTTCCCATTGATCGCCCGTATCTTTGGCGCTTGCAATTCCAACACCTACAGAAGCACCGCTGTTGCTCTTTTCAAACTGAATGCCAAAGCCTGTGCGTTCTTCCTTTGAGCTTGAGGAATGGCTATTATGACCAACAAGCACATTCACATCACGAGTTGCCGAAAGGTTAATATTCTCACCTGCAAGATCAGAGCCAACAATTTTCACATCTTTTTTCTTGGCAGTGATGTTGATCGTACCATCCGCATTGAGAGAAGAACCTTGATGCTCAAAACTCTCTTCATTTTCTGTCTTTCCCTCACTCCCGTATATCGACACAAAGCCCTTGCCTGATCCCACACCAAAACCTGTTTCATGCTCCTCTGAATGGCTTTTATGGTGATCTTGCATGCCATCAATCGTCACACTTTCTCCGCTCACATTGATATCTTGACCGGAAAGCAGATGAGAAGCAGAAATCTTGGCTTCTCCTTGTGCGTCTAACACGATGTTGCCCGTTGCCCCAAGGATAGAGGAGACCGTTGTGGTATGCGATTGAGATGTATCGGACGATTTCTCATGCAAAAAGCCACTTGAAGACGATTGTGCTTGCTGATCCAAGTGTTCTTGGGCGCCTTTGATAGTAATCTTTCCCCCAGAGTGAATGGTAATATCCGCTTGTTTCTGATCTCCTGGTGCTTTCTCTCCTGACGTTTCCTCTGCCTTACCGGCTACGAGCGTCGAGGCTACAACTTCCGTGTTGTTTCCGGAATCAATGGCAATGCCTTCACCCCCTGTTATGCTTGACCCCACAACTTGGCGCACATCCATCTTGTTATGCTCAGATTTGCTGCTACTAAACACCCCACCGTCTTTATGGTACGACATCTCATAATGTAAGCTATCCTCTGCATTATTGATCAGGACATCGTTGCTGGCTTTCAGCCCTACCTTGCCATCAGCCGCAATGGAACTGCCTGTGATGCTAAGATCATGCGGTTTGCCATCCTGCCCTGCAATGACAGTGGTGTCACCTCCCGATTTTATCGAAGAGCCAACCGCATGAGAGGCTTGCATATCTACTTTCGTGTTTTTGGTGCGAAGATGATACTCCATCTCATCGTTTCTCACCCCTATTGTTATCTCCCCTTGGGCGCCAAGTCCAACATTGCCCTTCGCATCGATATCGGAAGCAGCAATATGGATATCTTGACCTGAGATGACAGTGGTCTCTTTTCCAGAACTTAAATGAGAGCCATTGTGCACGGCAACATGAGAAGTTCGATCCCCGCGATGGCTATTGGCACTGTTGCGTGTGGCATCAATAGAAACATTGCCCTCAGCTTGCAAGAGAAGTTTATCCGTTGCTTGAACATCAGAGCCTAAGATATTCAAATCTTGTCCAGAGAGAAGTGTCGTCGAGCCACCAGAGTTTAACACAGATTTATGATGCATGGTGGCATCACCCTGTTCATCATGGTAATGGGTTTCTGCTGAACCGATCGTCAAGTTGCCTTGTTCTGTAGCCATGGCAAGATCACCTCCGGTGGTGATCCCCACCCCGGAGGCGGTGATATTTTGTTTAGCAATCACCGTTGCATTACCACCAGTAGAAAGCGCTTCGGTGTTTAATACTGTCTCCACGCCGTCAACCGTTGTGCGCCCTGCATCCAAACGAATATTCTTCTCCGCAAGGATAACAGCATCACCACCCGCCGCAAAATGCCCCCCTTGACTGAGGATATCCCCACCATGCACATACAATTGGTGATTTGCCGCAATCCGCCCTGAATTGATAATCGTTGAATTGCTCGTATTTTGGCTGGTGATATTGACATCATCGCCCATGATCAAAGCCCCAGAAGAAACAAAGGAGGCTCT
>NZ_JBHIMX010000047.1:0-3675 GCF_042194435.1 Bartonella sp. LB28NMGDW | reverse complement strand
TCCCTTACAACCTTGAATTTAGGTCTTTCTTATAAAAGAACCAACAATTACCTTCTTGGCAATAAGATTGAAGTGGGTAGCCGTCAATATAGCGTAGCCAATTTTGGGATTTCGCATTCGCGCCAGATGCTGGGTGGAACTTGGACCTTTGATGTGAGTTATTTGCAAGGGCTCCCTTTGTTTCATTCTGTCAAGAAGCACGATCCAGGGGCAGGGGATGCGGAGCCACAATTTGCCAAATTTACCGGTACGCTTAGTGTCATGACGCCTTTTAAGGTAGGGGGCTTGGACTTTATACTGAGCAATCTTTTGAGTGGTCAATATTCACCGCATAATTTATTGGGTGCTGAGCAGATTTCGTTGGGGGGTGCTTCCAATGTTCGTGGCACGCGTGAGAGTTTGCTTTTTGGCAATAACGGTTTTTTTAGCCGGAATGATTTGTTGTTACGCACCATTCCGTGGAGCAATCACGCGACCTTCAAAAAGGTTTTTGGAGAACTTCGCCCTTATGTTGGTTTGGATTATGGGCGTGTTTTTGCACAACCCTTGTATGGGATTAAGAGTGATCAGCTTGCCGGTTGGACAGCAGGTGTCAAGCTTGCGGGAGGCATGGTCTCTCTCGATGCTAGTTATTCCAGTATTTTTTGGAGCACAGTTAAGCACAAAAAATCAGGAACATTTTTTATGACATTAACAATGGAACTTTAAGCATTTTTTATTGGGGAGTTAACGTATGAGATATGAGAAGAGAGCAGAAAGAGCAGCTTTATTAGGTGTTTTGGTCTCCAGTACGATGCTCAAAAAGGTTTTATTTGGGGGACTTGGTTTTTCTTGTTTATTCGCACCTTCAGCGTTACAGGCGCAAATTACTGTGGATCCTAACGCTCATGCCGCCAATCGCCCAGATATAGTGGCAGCGCCCAATGGGGTTCCCTCGATTGATATTGTTACCCCCAATGGCAAGGGCTTATCACACAATAAATATGATGATTTTAATATTGGCAATCCAGGTGTGATTTGGAACAATCATGCGCAAGAAGTGGGGCAATCGCAGTTGGGGGGCATTATGCCGGGCAATCCGCATTTGCGCCTCACGGGTTCAGCGAAAGTGATTTTAAATGAAGTGACCAGCAGCAAGCGCAGTGCGCTTCATGGTCCAGGAGAGGTTTTTGGGAGCCCAGCCGATGTGATTATAGCCAATCCCAATGGGATAAGCTGTGATGGTTGTGGCTTTATCAATACACCCCATGCGACTTTAACTACAGGTGTACCCGAAATTGATGCGAGCGGTTTTTTGAAAGGCTTTGAGGTGCGAGGTGGGGATATTACCTTTGGTGCAAAGGGAGCCAATTTTTTCTCTGGTCAAGGGGCTGTTGATATTGTCGATATTGTCTCACGCACGGTGCATTTTGAAGGAGCTGTTGCGGGCAGAGAAATTGGAGTGACAGCAGGGACGGGTCACTTTGATTATGCTTCACGGGAAATGAAAGAACTAACCGATATTACTGGTAAACCGGAATATGCGATAGATGGTTCTGCTTTGGGGGCTCTACAGGCGGACAGAATAAAACTTGTGGCGACAGAAAAAGGTGTAGGGGTTCGTATGCGCCATGATATGGCAGCCAATGCGGGGCAGTTGCATCTTTCTGCTGACGGGAAAATCTCGTTGAAGAATGTTTTTGGTCATGGGGGTGTTGTCCTCAAATCGAAAAGCCAGAGCGTATTGGCAAAACACATCACCTCGAAAAAGCATATTGATATTGCCGCCCATAAGGATGTGATGTTAGAAACGGTTGGCGCTGAAGGTCATTTGAAGATAGAGGCGCAGGATGGGCTTTTATCGATTGCAGGCAAGGCAACCTCTGGGGGCAATATGGAGCTGTCTTCGCGCCAGACACTTCAAGTTTCAGGGCTAGGGTCAGGCGCTGATATGGCTCTTGAATCGGGCGGAGACTTGAAGCTTGAGGGGATTGTTTTAGCGCAAGGGAACCTCAGGGCACATGCCGGTGGTGATATAAAGGCGCAGTTTTTAGCCGGTGGGGTTGATATGGCGGCAACGGGTGCTTCTGGTGTTGTTGTTCTTGGCACCCAAGGGGATGTTGATCTCCAGAGCAGTCAAGGTGCGATTGTCGCTGAAAGTGTTTATGGGGCAGGAGATATCACCCTGGTTTCTCATAACGGGCTTTCTGTTTCTGAAACAATTCTGTCGCATCAAAATGTTGCCATTCAAGCACAACCAGAAACAAATGCTCCCGTTCATTTTGGGCAACTTTTAGCTCATGGCAAGGCAAATATTGAGGGTGGGGCGGTTGACTTTTCTTCGCTGATGACGGGTGAAGAAGCTGTTTTAAAGGTTGGCAGCCTTGATGCTGGCACACTGATGACAGGTGTCGTTTCTACGGGCGGTTCAGGGGATCTTGTTTTAGATGAAAAGGGCTTTCTTTTGATTACAGCAAAAGAAGGGGTGAAGGTTGGTCAGATTGCCAGTGGTGGCAATATTGAAATTTTTGCAGGCAACGACATCTATTATGATCAGGTCATTGGCTACGGCACAGCCACATTGACATCGGTATCAGGAGGGATCAGTGTTGAGAATATGCTGTCTGCTGAGGGGGATGTGAGATTGACGGCAAACACTCTCGATTTAAGCAATAATCGTTCTCATATTTACACGCCGCAAACGCTGTATTTAATTGCAGATCATATTGATGTCTCGGGCAGCGAATTGACTTATGGTGGTTTAGACTTTCAAAGCACCAATGCCCTTGATATTCACAATGCGCGGCTCCAAGCCGTGACAGATGAGGGGGGGACTGGAGATATTCTCTTTATTGCTCCAAGCGTTATGGTGGATAAGGCAACTTCTGTTTTAGCGGCGCGAGATTTCGTGATCAAAACGGGGGAGCTTGGAAATAGCGGTCAATTGGCAGCAGGGCAGGATTTAGTCTTCAGCGTGACGGGCAATGTGACCAACAACAAAACGGGCTTAATTTATGTGAAGGGCAATGGTGCTTTACAAGTTGATGGGACTTTGCTCAATGATTTTGGTGCCATAATGGCAGAGGGTGATTTATCTTTCACCAATGCAGATGGCAGCGGAAAAAGCCTTTCGCTTGTCAATAAAGCAGGCTTTATTCAAGCTGGTGGAAACTTAAATATCCAAACCAAAACCCTGAAAAACGAAGCCGATAGCACGCCTGTCATCACAGAAAAAACGGAATATAGCGATATTTCTTTCCAAAGACCAGACAAATATAATTTTCTTGATGGTAGGCCTTTATATCATGATATGGACTGGGATCGTTGGGGAAAAGGAAAACTTTCTAAGAGAAAGCATGGGGCAGTAGGTCCAAAACACTTTATATTTGAGCAACAACTTTGGAATAACAAAGAAGGAACCTATGGCACGGCAACTTTAAAAGATGGGACAGTTTATAAGGCATTTACTTGGAAACATAATGCTCGAAAAGGAGACATAGAAGAGTTTGTATGGAATGGTAATAGGTGGGGGTTCTTATCCCCAAACGAAAATTGGTCACACATGACAGAAAAGACTGTCACACAAGGGTTTTCTCATAAACCAACTGTTTCGGGGATGATACAATCTAGTGGCAATCTCATCATTAACGCTGATACCATTGACAACCATTATAGCTCTATGAGAGCAGAGGGAAA
>NZ_JBHIMX010000046.1:0-3831 GCF_042194435.1 Bartonella sp. LB28NMGDW | reverse complement strand
TCCGCTTCACTAGGCGCTCTTCCCAACAGACGGCTTAAATGATTGCGATTATCAAGTGTCAACCGCCCCATGGCATCTGCCGCTTGCATGGGGTCAAAACGATCCTGCAAACCATATTGTTTGGCGGTGCTATCGATAAATTGATACAACCCACCAGCAGAAGAACGTGGATTCCTTGCATTCGGATTGCCTCCACTTTCAACTTGCGCAACACGGTACAAATAGCTCTCTGGCAAACCATATCGCGCTGCCGTTTGCCGTATCGCTTGATTAACAGCAGGACTATAACGGGTCATAGCCTAATCTCCTCCCTTACTCAAATGCACTCAATAAATTCAACTCCTCCGTTGAGGCTTTTCCCCCACCTCCAAACAAAGCAGCAGAAAGCTTTTTGAACCATTCTTTTGTCGCATATCCCTTATGATGCGCGTTTACCATGCGTTGAATGAGAGCTACAATTTGATCATTCTTAATCTGTGTCCCCCCTGTTAACAATTTGACAACATCCTTTTCAATCCGTTGACGCTCTCTAAACGCCGCCTCTTTGAAAGGAATCCAAGCAGACTTCCCAGCAGCTTTTGCTAATTGTACAGCTGCATCACGTTTACCCGTTGGCATACTGACATTATGCGTAAAAGATATCTTTTCATCCGCTACACGACCTAGTATTCTGTTATAAAAATCTGCATAATTAGCTTCTTTTTCGACAACCTTCTTGACCGCAGAAGCTTTATCGGCTCCATAAATCTTTGCAAATCGTTTATACAGATCATTCGTACCAAAAATCTCCTTTGCCTTGGACACTTCGTCTTTTGTTTGACCCATACCTTGTAAAAGTTCTGCCCTTGAACCCTTTTTAAAGTATTCTTGTTGTGCCTTTGGTAATTCATCAAAGATTTTACTGAACTCATCCTTATTAACCGACTTGCTAAGAATTTTGGAACCTTCATCCATGGCATCTAAACGTGAACTATATTGGTGATACAATGATCGTGCCTTCTTATATTTAGGCGATATATCATCCATAAGCTCTAATAACTTTTTCTGAATGCCAACTAAGGTATGAACTTTACTATTATCTCCTATCTTCTCGGCTTCATCTCTCATAAGACCAAGTTTAACCTTCGTTTCATGGAGAACTCCCATGTTGGGTTTTTCTTTAAGGAGATTAAATTTTTCAGAAGAAAACGAACTGACTTCTTTGCCACCACTCGTGAATTCCTGTACCCCTCCTTTATAAGCCTGTTTGAAGTATGGACGCTTCATTAATTCATTAAGAGCACCATAATGCTGTTCTCCTATTGGTGTTTTTTGAGCTATTTCGTAAAGAGTATGTGGTTCTGCTTTCCTAATCGCGATAAGATCATCTTTTAAACCTGTAACATTTTGACGAGGAACAAAGTGTTCATCTGCTGCCTGATGAATACGCTCCCCTCCTCCCAACGCTCTCTGTTCAGCTCTCTTGGTTAAATCAAGATAAGCCCCTTGGTTTCTTTTCGCGATATCAAAAACAAGATCCTGTAAAAAAGGACTATGATCAGCTACGTAATCGGTAGGAACTGCTTTTTTAAAAGATTCTCCTAGCTCTTCAGACGCCTCCTTACCTAAATGTTTACTGATTGCTCTTAACGTGTCTGTTGCAACACCTTGCTTATGAGAAGGAGAAAGAAGTCTTCGTATTCCACCGACAGTAGAACCAGCCAAATGACCTAAAGCACTTCCAACCAATGCCCCGCCCGCTCCTAAACCTGCACCAGATAACGTACTTGTAAGTGTATTACCAAGTCCTTCGCCTTCTCCTGCGCCATGTAATGCTCCAGATGCCGCTCCTACTTTAAGCAAATGAGGCAATGTTGTTTTGTTCGTGATGCCTAAAAATGGACTTGCAAATCGACTTGGGGGTAACTGACCTGCTTTCAAAAAGGCTTGACCTAATTTTGACCCCGCCACATTCCTTGCAAGTGTAGGCGCTACAAAGCGTGCTCCTGAGGCTAACAATCCTCCTCCTAAAGTCGCAAGGGAAGGGATTGCCGACCCTAAAGCATTTCCAGCAAAAGAAGTCCAATAATGTTGATCACTCATCCTACGATAATAATCACGTAGTCTATTGGCTTCTTTCTCATATTTTTCTATGGTTTTCTTATCTCCAGTCCAATAGTTGTAAAGCCCCTTCAAAAAAGCACTTATTGCCAACTCATCATCAGAATCACGTCCTGCCGCTGTAATCCCCGCAATCTCATCATCTAAATTAAAACTCAATCCATGCTTTAAAGAGTTCCAAAAAGCTTCACTTTCACTTATTTCGGGATGTTGGGATGATGGTGTTTCTTCAAAATTCGGAGCATCATCGAGAACACGCAAACGATAACGTTTTCCACTTTTAGATGTTACATATTCTGGAGTGCCACCTCTCGAATTGTCATCGAGAACACGCAAACGGTAACGTTTTCCACTTTTAGATGTTACATATTCTGGAATGCTAGTATAAGTATTCATTAATACTCTTCCTTTTCAATACGCTTACCGGTAGACGCATCTATAAACACAGTGATATCATCTCTGTCGATACCTTCCTGCCATTTCATTATAGGTATATTTGCACCACCTCCTTGTGACATCGGTGAATCTACAAAATATTTATCAGAGATTTCTTGGGGCGTATCTATAGGCTGACCTGTTAATGCGTTGTACAGTTGAAGATCATTATGCCTATTGAAAAAATCAAATGCTGTTTTAATTACTTGTAAAGTCCTCTCCAATCCCTCTTTATCTCGCCCAACATCCAAAGAACCAAACATTGATGATAGTGCCTGACTTTCAAAATTTGATATAGGACCAGTTCCTACTGTTCCGCTAGGACTCATCGATTTTAGATTCTCAAATACCGTCCTTAGAACACCACCTCTAATTCCCTCCAATAATTTGTCTAATTTGTACCCATCACTTCCACCAGCTTTTTTCGTAAACCACCCCTTAAATCCTGTAGCACTACCTTTTTGAATGAGTTCAAAAGCAGCTTTCAGATCATTTAATCCAGCTCTCAACTGCTGCTTGGTGGTGAACATATTTTTTATCCTTCTACCCTCCCACTCTTTCTGGGCTTGTAGTTTTTGATTATACTCAAGTTCCTGCATCGACCCCTTAACCGGTCTCGCTCTACGTTCACCTAGTTGTGAATTGGGATCCCATTCATAACCTTTATCTAACTGAGGTTTATCACCACCTGTTAGCATCGCACTAAGCATTTGCGGATTACGTGCCATGAACCGCGCCTCTTCTTCACTGTACCCTTTAGATTTTAGATATTCGACGGTCTGGTTAACCTGCCCTCTTTTTTCTCTTTCCATATCACCACGACGAAGATTCATAGCTGCATTCGCTAAACTTTGTGCTATCGTCCCATCTGATAATGCATAACCAATCCCATAATCTGATAATCTTTGTAAAAACTCAGGACTACGCAAGTAATCCCAAAAACTCTGTTGAGAACCAGTATCTTGGTGAGGAACAGTACTCTGTTGTGGCTGTACAGACTTCTGTGGTTCTACAGATGAAATAGGCTCTGGTAATTGAGACTGCTTTGGTTTCAATGATGCCAAATCTGAAGTTTCAATTGCATTAGGCAAAGGTTCCATACCTAAAGGATTTGGTTGTGAACCAAAGGTCGCTACTGGTAAAGAAGGGACTGAAGACGGTACATACGGTTTTCTGCCTGCCGATCTTAAAGACGAACTTACATCTGGTAAAGGTGAAGTATTTTTAGCTAAACCTAAAGGATTTGATTGTGAACCAAAAGTTGCTATAGGGGAAGAAGGGGTTAAATAAGGTAAA
>NZ_JBHIMX010000045.1:0-3951 GCF_042194435.1 Bartonella sp. LB28NMGDW | reverse complement strand
ATAAGGAAAGTTTGAAGGATAAAAACTTTTCAGCTTTGATAAGGGAAAACATAGCACATATTATTGATAACGTCCTTACTCTTGCATGCCGTTATCGGACTGGTTTTCCTAAAAATGCTCCGATTTTAAGCTTGGATGCGCAAACAGCATCTGTTGCTTCTAAAACAACTTCTGTTGAAGTGGCAGAGGAATTGGATGAAGTGGATGACACTGATGATCGTCTCACCATGGAAAGTGCTCATGCAATTTTAAAAAGCCTAGGCTGGTCAACCGAGAAAATCAATGAGAATGACCATATGGCAAGCTATCAATTGGCTGATCGTGAAGTAGATATTCTTTATAACGACGAAATTGCCAAAGACTACCCACAATTTGATAGCGCTTTTATGATTAGCACGGGCATTCTTTCCACCGCTTGTAAATTCATTGATCCTACCTACACGGAAGATATTCCAGATATACAGCTTAATTTTGAAGCCAAGGGATTAGAAATCTTTGAACTAGAAGTCACTGCGGATCGCTTAAAGCAAGCACTTGATGATGCGCTAAAATGGTCAGTCAAAGACATTGACCTTTCTAAAAGACTTCGCTCTGATTATGGCACTGCTCCTTGGCAACAAGATGCAACATCTAAAGCAGATAATACGGATTATGCTTTACTTCATCTTGGCGCTCTTGCTTTATTGGGTGATGTTGAGACCTTACAATCTTATCAGAAAAGCTTTACGGCAGGTGATCACCTAGGCTTTGACGAGAGCATCAACAAAACCCACCTTGAACGTGCATTAGCTTTAGCCAAAGAAGTAGCAAAGGTGAAGCAAGTGAGCTACGCTTTAATTAAACAGGTGGCAAAAGATTTTGATGATCACTCAGAGCTTTTTAGCGAGGAATAACCTCGCTCTTGGAAGGAGTGTTTATTTAAGTCTATTTAGAACAAAGAATAAATTGATTATTTTGAAAAAAATCGAGGGGATTATGAATCATGAAATGGATAAAGAAAAAAAGTATGGGGGCAGCTGAGCCTATGGAATTTAAAGGTCAAAAAGTTTATCAGGAAGATGAACTGTTTGATCCTGAAACAGTTTCTTCTTGGAAAGAAAAAGGACACATAATAACAGGTACAAATGTGGAAAGAATGGCATCAGGAAGAGCTCCTATTGGAGTCGATTGTAGGCCTATTATGTTACATCCTGTGACACAAGAACAAGATAGTCCTCTCGTTGAGGTTCTCTACTCATTTTATCATGACAAGAGTTTGGTTGCTCATATGAAGCCAAAGACAAATTTTATCAAAAAAGTTATTTGTTGGATTTCAAAAAAAGTCTCCTAAGCAGGAAAAAAGAAAAAGTAATTATTGCAAATATTGGAGTAATGACACTAAAAGGCGCTCTCTAAGCTTTAATGATCATCCCCTTTAATTATATCATATATTGTAAATGCGAGATGATTTTACAGACACAGATGAGAAAAGAGTTCCTTCAAAAAAATATCTCTTATGATTTTATCAATCTCATCCCAATTCCATTGGCTATGGTAGAGAAATATTGATCATTAGAAACACTCATTATGAGTAAAAACACGCTGTGACTTATGGAGAAAAATTTATGAAAAGTTATACTTTATCAGATGTTGCACAATATATTGATATGCATAGTCATGCTATTAATTTTGGTACTAAAGATAATGCTCCTGATGATGTAAGGATTAAAACAGCTGAGAATACTCTCGATTTACAATTTACCTCTTCCTATAAGGGTTTTTTAAAAAATTATGGAGGAGGAGAAATTGGAGGTGAAGAAATATTCAGTATTTATGAAATCTGCGCAGGTATTCCTGCTGGTGATATTGTTTACCGAAATTTGCTCGATAGAAGAGATGGCTTTACGGACCCCAAACAACTTGTTATCTGCACAACTGATTTTGGTGAAACCTTTTATTTTGATTATACGCAGTTTCGGGATGGAGAGTGCCCGCTCTATCTTAAGTTTCCACTTGACGATCCCCAGTATTACGCAAGTAATTTTTATGAATTTCTCTGCAAAAGAATTAAAGAGTATGCAGGGGAGGATTCATGAAAACCTATACCTTAGATGATGTTGCAGTATTAATTGATAAAGTTAATAAATATAATGATGATATTATCAATTTTCGTACTGAAGAAAATGCGGCTGATAATCTACAGATTGAAAAGGCGGAGAAAGCTCTTGGTTTGAAATTCAACTCTTCTTATAAGATTTTTTTAAAAAAAACTATGGAGGAGGGGAAAAATGAAAAAAATCTTAAAACTATTGAGCTGCATGGCTCTCTTAAGTACAGCTGGATGTCAGTTAGGCAATCCTCCCCCATCGACTTTGGTTTTATGGGAAAAGCCTAGAGCAGATCGGGCTGTAATCGAACAATCACTTTTAAAATGTGGCTGGAAACCGGTTTATGCTTCTTCTAGTGATATGAATTCGTATGCAAGTGAATTTGCTTCAGTATATGAGTGCATGAAAAAAGCAGGCTTTCGATATAAATTGCAGGATTCAAAGGGGATTTATTTTACACAACCTCTGAAAAGTGACTCGTTCCTAACCGATCTCATGATAGCTGGATATCAGCAATTTATGGACAATGATACTTTTGGTCTAAGCAATACGAGAAAGAAGGAACGGGCCATGATAACTCATTTTAAGAATGAAAGAAAACGTCAACAAACAAAAAAATCTTTGCAAAAGCGATCATCAAAGCGTCCTACCCATTCTTAAAGAGTTAGTTGAACAAAAAGCACGAATGATGGAGGGAGTCAAAATAGTGCTCTTCTTTATTCAAGCGGGTGATACGTTGAATCTAGAGGTTGATCAACTCACCAACAAGGCAGTGGTAGGTTCTCTTTCCACTAGTTTTTTAGAGGATGTGCGTTTTAATCAGCCTCACAGAATTCTGGAAGCCGATCCGAAAAATAGAAAAGGTCTTGTGATCAATAAAGGGGCATGTTTTCGCTTTTATCATGGTGGTGAGAATGGGGGCAGGCACCTCTTTTACCGCATTCCAGGGCGTGGAAGGATGACTTTTGACGAAGATCTTGAAGCAGGAAAGGATTATTATATATATCTCATCTTAAAAGATCAGACGAATGAGCTATCCTTTGACCTTTCGCAAAATCCGACGGCTCCTGATGGCTATACAGAGGATAATTCTGAAAAGATTGGTGGATTTCATACGCTATGTGCGGATGTTGGTGAGATTGAAGGTCATCCCTTATCAGGTTATCAAGCGGGGGATATTTTGCCCAATTCTGTTTAGTGTTTAAATCACCGCCCACGTAGTGACCCAGAGGGAATGGTTTACAATCCGTGGCATAATATTTGGGTTGATATTTATCTTCAATCAGGGACAGGTCAAAATGCAAAGTCGGCATATGGTGTTCCGATTACGATCAATCGTAGCTATGCGGATCATGCATTTGATTTTTGGTCTGTTAGTAAGAGATTTTTGACGAGTGATGAGTTCGCGTCTTGCATGTGTGGAATCAATTCGGGAACCAGTATTGTCGGCAATCAAGCGCCTTCTCCTAAGACGTCTGGAGGACACGTTGATACAAACAATAGACGGATGATTTCGCATATCGGTTGTGAGGATGGTTGCGGTTATGTTTGGCAATATTTGTCTGGTTGTTATCCAGTGACTAAATGGCATACAGGGGAGCAAGGAAGCAGTTTACGTGTAGACATAAATGTTATGTTGGGAGGAGGCGATTGGACTGGTGGCTCTAACAATGATCATCTTGTACGGAACTTTGCGCATTCTCGTTATGTCGAAGATGAAAAAATAGGCGCCCGTGGATGTAGCGAGCCACTTTATTATAATTAGCGCGAGATTGATTAGAACATCATTTTATCCAGCCTCACTTTTGTGGGGCTTTTTTTATGGAGCGTCAGATGAGAAAGATATCGAAAGAAGGATTAGAGC
>NZ_JBHIMX010000044.1:0-3963 GCF_042194435.1 Bartonella sp. LB28NMGDW | reverse complement strand
CATTGAAGCGATTACCGACCTTTCCAAAAGTTTGCGCTCTGATTTTCGCCGTGGGACCTATGGTTATGATGTGCAAGCTGTTGAATGCAATATGTCACGCCTTGATGACAGCATGTTGGAGTATGAAAGCGGTGTTCGTTTAACAGCTGGGGACACTTTGTTTTCCTTTGGACGCACAACAGAGATCAATCACACGCTCACAAGAGAAGAAGGCAGGCTTATTGGTAATTGGATAGATGATGGGGATGAAGAGTTAAGCTGGAACCAAATCGATTATCCATGGGATATGGCAAATTTTCCGTGGTGTTCGGTCAAAAAACATGAACGCGATATGCTGATGGCAGAATGGTTTCATGGTCGCACGCTTTATCTCGTGTTAAGAGACAGACAAAATAGCGCGATTGGGTATCGCAGATGCTATGCTGTAGCGCCTGTCGAACAGGCTTTGGATGGTGTGTACAGCCATTGTGGCGGCAGATTTAACCCTTCTACAACAGGCACTCTGTTGTTTCTGGCAGCCCGTACAGACTTTCACGATGTTGACGGCAAACAAGCCGCATTTGTTTCCATTCTCGTTCATGCTACCCCCGCAGAAAACATAGCGGTTGGCAAGCTTTGGTGTGACGCCAATGAACTAAATGGCGGTGTCGAGATACTCAAAACGCCTGTCAATATTCCTTTGCGTGCCGATGTTCGCGAACAATTCAAGATTTTATTGAGGTTTTAATATGAAGCATGAAAGTGGTTTACCCTTTGCAATTGACAGATCTCGCGGCAAAGAGGAACAACAAAGCGTTGTCTTTTATGGCACGCGTCCCTTTATTCAAAGTGGTGAACTGAATGAGGTTCAAACCATTATAAGAGGTCGTCACAATCGTTTAGGGCGCCTTGTGGCACAAGAAGGAGATCGCGTTGAACGGGCTGATGCTTTTGTCAACAAAGAGACAAGGACCGTAACGTTAACGGATGGCAAGATTTATATTGCAGGCGATATTTTCCCCGTTGCACCTGCTGTACTCAACAATGTTGCCATGATTGGGCGCTTGGAAATTGGTGTGAAGCTACAAAAAAAATGGATAACACACGAAGATGATCCAGAGCTGTTGGGGCAAGTCCCTGGCACTTTGGCAGAAGGAGAGCCTGGCGCCGCACGCGAAACAGCAAAGCTTGTTTGGGCACTGAAAGAGGATGCGCAGAATGGCACTTTCTTTCCCGTTTATATTTTACAAGATGGTGTTCTGATTGATCAAAAATCGCCCTCATTGCTTGAACCCGCCATGCAAGCTATTGCGACGTACGACCGCGCCCATGGACATTATATCGTGAGTGGCTGCCGTGTAAGCGCATTGGGAGCAAATAATGGTTGCCAAGTGTTTAGTATTCAAGAAGGAGAAGCCAATATCAATGGCTTTAAACGCAAACGCCTTGCCGCCTTGCGCCATGAAGAGGTGCAAGACTTTTCAACAAGCGTTGTTCCAAGCGAAACGCATATTTTTGCGCCCCCAAAAGGGAAAACAAGTTTTACCTTTAAACCCTATTATTTTCCTATTGCCGATATTCAGTCTCTTTTGTTGACAAAAGAAAAAACCGTTAACGTCACCCGCGGTGCCGTTGCCGCAGGGCGTGATGGTGTGCCGGATAAAAGCATCACCGCGTTTATTAAAGTCGTTCAAGGAAGTAGGGAATTTAAAGAAGGAACAGATTTTAAAAAAACCGGAGATACCATTGATTGGGCGCCCATAGGAGACGAACCTTTAGCAGGGAGCAGCTATAAGGTGACTTATCGCACCCGCGCAAAAATCACGGCTGATAAAGTAACAGCGCAGGAAATCACTGTCTCAGGTGGGGCGCAAGGTGGTGATATTATCGTCAGTTACACTTACAAATTGCCCCGCATTGACCGTATAGGTCTCAACACACAAGGCAATGTCGTATATATCAAAGGAGTTTCATCAGATCATCCCATGGCACCCAGTGTCCCTGATGATGTGTTGTCCCTTGCAACGATCACCAACAATTGGCTTGAAACGCCGGTTGTTGTCAATGATGGAACGCGTGTTGCCCCCTATGATGAGATGTGGCGCTATTTTCAACGGGTGCTCTCCCTTGACAGGCTGATGCAGTTAGAGCGCATTAAAAGCAATGTGGACTCTAAAGAACCTGTCGCTAAAAAAGGCATGTTCGCTGATCCCTTTCTTGATGATAGTTACAGAGATGAAGGCTTTCAACAAACGGGGGCTGTAGGCAACGGCATTTTGCAGCTTGCTATTGACCCAACATTCTACACTGCTCCTTTAAAAGCGCCTGTCACCCTTGACTGGACAAATGAAGTGATCATTGCGCAAGAGTTGACAACGGCTTGCGAAAAGATCAACCCCTATCAAAATTTTGCACCCCTGCCTGGTACAGTAACCCTTGAACCCGCGACAGACTTTTGGCACGAACAGCGCACCGATTGGCTCTCCGGTATCACCAATCAGATCATCATGGGCAGGAACCGTGGCAGAACTATCCGTAAAACAGAAGTGCGTGATGATTTGGTGAGTGCGACCCAAGAGCAAATCAATTTTTTAAGACAAATTACCCTTTCCTTTAAAATTGAAGGTTTTGGCAAAGGCGAAAAACTAGAGAGCCTCACTTTTGATGGTGTGAATGTCTTGCCTAATTATCCCCTTTTTGCCAATTCCTATGGCGTCCTTGAAAGCACTTTTAAGATTCCACAAAATATCACCGCTGGCACAAAAAATGTTATTGCACAAGGCAGAGGTGGAACAATTGCAACGGGGCTTTTTACCGGTCAAGGTGTGATTGATGTGAAAGTGATGCGGCGCACCACCACAGTAAAAATATGGACACAAGTGGATCCACAAGCACAAGTTTTTACACCCGATGAAACACGGCAAATCACCGGTATTGACTTTCATCTTTGCAAAATCGGTAATCAAAACCATGATTTGGTGATTGATTTGGTCACCACTGAAAACGGTTATCCGACCGCCGATATCCAAGCACAAAGCTTTTATTCCATGAAGGGCGCAAAAACTGGTTGGGCAGAGGCACGCTATGATGTACCACTCCTTGTCCCCGATGACCGCTTAACGGCTTTCGTTATCAAGACAGATGATAGTAATCATTCTGTCTCCTTAGCAAAGCTTGGGGATTTTGATGCAGAACATCAGAGATATGTTTCAAGCCACCCTTATGTAACGGGACCACGCTTTTCTTCAGTTAACGCACAAAGCTGGACTGCTCATCAAGATGAGGCTTTAGCCTTTCGAGTGTTGGCAGCCCGCTACACACAAACAGAAAAAACCATTGATCTTGGCACTTTTGATCTTGTTGATTGTTCTGATTTGCAAATACGCGCAGCCATTGAATTGCCTTCAAGCGATTGTTCTGTCATCTTTGAAATTGAACGAAACAACGGCACGGTTTATCAACTTCTACCCTTTCAATTACTCAGTCTTACCGAATATATCAGTGAAAAGGTAAAGCTTCGCGCTATTCTCAAAGGAACAGAAAAGCTCTCACCTGTTTTGTTTGCTCCTGTTCAATTGATTGCAGGAAAGATCCATAAAGAAGCCACTTATGTCACCCGTGCTTTTGCCTTTGGGGAAAAGGCAAGGTTGACCAGCTATATCAAAACATTTTTACCGGGCGGTGCAACCTTTTCACTGGAGATGCAACTGGATGATGGTGCTTTCACCCCTTTGAAATTAGAGGAAACAGAACAACTTGCCGAGCCGCTTTGGACAGAGCGCAAATTTATCAGTGGTGATAAAACAGCCAAACAAGCGCGCTTGAAACTCACGCTTACCGGTGGACCGGCGGCACGGTCAATGGTGTGTGATTTTGGTGCCGGTATATTATGAGGGGAAAATGAGAGATGACCAAAACCAAAAAACTCGACATGGAATTGCCGAAAGAAGGACGCTTTATCAGTTCTGAATTCCCAATCTTGCG
>NZ_JBHIMX010000043.1:0-4022 GCF_042194435.1 Bartonella sp. LB28NMGDW | reverse complement strand
ATGAACGCCGGTCATGGCTTTGCAAGGAATTACGGCACGACGACGAATAATAATACAGCCTCTATGATGCAAGGCAATAACCCATGGAAAAATGTAGGGGCTATAGGTTCTCTGGCACTTCAAGCAGCACCGATGGCTTTTGGTTATATGGCAGGTGGTCCAATGGGAGCAGCGTTGGCAGGAGGAGCATCCAAGTTTTTTTTAGATTACATGAATCAAAAGAAAGCTCTGGAGAATAATTAAAGAATAGTTTTGTAGGAGAGTGTGATGGCATTTCCATTATTAGGCTTAGCTGCTGGGGTAGCAGGTGGGGCAGCATTGAGATATGGACCTCATATTTTTAGGTATCTTTATCCCAGAGTAGCTCCAAAAATGGTTACAGGGGCGAAAGGATTGGGACAATTAATGAAACCAAACCTGAAGAATCCTTTAGTAATTGGTGGGGCGATTGGGAGTATTCTGGATAATATAAATGAAGCACAAGCCCCATCCAACCCCTATTTACAGAATAGTCTGAATCCATATGGACCATTTATGCCCTATACGGCTCCTAAAGCGGAAATGCCTCTTGGATTTGATCAACATCCACCCATGCCAAATGCACTAGAGAGTACTCCACAAGAACTAAAACCTCATGTTAATGAACAAACGCAACCATTAGCACCCGCTTCCCCAACACCGACTCCTGAACTGACAGATGCAGAGAAATTTTTACAGTCCAATACTTATAAGTTTTTTCAATCAGATGCGTATCAGAAGCTCAAAGATCTTTTTGCAGGTATGGCGGCAGCACCCACAGATGGTTCTGGATGGGATGCGCTTGCAAGTGGTGTGAAGCATCTTAATGAAGGTGATAAACAAAGAGGGCAGGTTAATCAGACCGTCGAGTATCTAAAGTCCAAAGGCTATAGCGAAGAAGAAGCGCGGTTCATGGCTGGGAATAAAGATGCGTTGAATGCTTTTCTATTACAAAAAGCGAACGGCGGTTATGATGCTAGATCTAAAGAAGAATTGGACCGCCTACGAGAAACGATAGAGCTTAAAAATAGAGAAACTATCAGTAATAATACACTCCATGACATTGAACGTTTTATGAACTATATAGAAGAAAATGGTGAATGGGCTACAGGTAATGCGGCTAGTATACAAGCTCAGTTGGGTGTTCCTCAACACCGTGATATGAGTTCACTGCTTGATTCCATTAAAAATCGTATAGGTATTGATCGTTTAGAAACGATGAGACAGTATTCGCGTAATGGCGCCTCAGGTTTTGGGAATCTCACAGAAAGAGAACTTGATATCTTAAAGAGCTATTTAGGAGAGATAAAGTACAACTTGGGTCATAAAGAGCTCTTGTTTAGGTTGAAAAAAATCCATGAGATTTTGGGTAAGATGAAATCAGACGTATTGGATTTGCTGGAAAACAATAGCATTGCATTAACGCAAGAGAATGTTGATAAGGTTACATCACAGCCGCATTCTAAAGCTCCACAGCAAGGACATAGTGCAAATGCGCCTGTAGTAAAAAGTGCAGAAGAAATTGAAGCCTTACCGAAAGGGGCAGATTTTATTGTTATTGATGCCGATGGTAAAAGAATGACTATAAGAAAATAGGTTATGTTTCATGTCTGAACTTAAGAATTATGATAAGTCACTTCTTCCTGAATGGGCTAGAAAGTATAAGGTTATTGGTATTGCTGAAGATGTTCAAAAGGAAACAGATTATCCTGAACTTAAGGATTATGATAAATCACGTCTCCCTGAGTGGGCTAGGAAATATAAAGTGATTGGTATTGCTGAGGATATTCCTAATACTCAAGAAACATCTAATGATTTTTCATTTGATGATAAAGATCTTACGTGGTTGGATGCGGTTATGAGACATAGCGCATCTGGTGCAACGGCAGGTTATTTTGACGAAATGAAAGCAGTACGTGAAGCAGGTGTGAGGGATTATTGGAGCGGCGATAAAAAGGCAGAAGAGGTTTATAACAGAAGAGTAGCCAAAGAACGTGCTTACCAAAAAGCTTTGGAAGAGAAACATCCATGGTGGTCTTCTGGTGCTTATATTGCTGGTTCGATTTTACCAACAATAGCATCATTGGGGATCCCTGCTTTAAATTTTTTGCGAGCAGGTTCGATTTTAGGAGGTTTAGGTAGGGGAGCTCTTGTTGGGGCAGGCTCTGGAGCTTTACATGGTTCTGGTGCTGGAGAAGGTTACAATGATACGGTGAATTCGGCGTTAGCTGGTGGTGTTGGTGGGGCAGTTTTGACACCAGCTGCTAGTTTAGCAGGTGCGGGGGTTTCTAAGTTAGGTGGTTTACTTGTAAATGCTTTAAAATCACCTCCACTTGTAAGGAATTATTTTAATCCTGCTCATAAAGAGGTTTCCAATAAGGCTTTGCGAGAAGTTGCCAAACAACTTTACGATAATAAAACCCAAAAGATCACGGAACGTCTTAGCTCAGAACCTCAGGAAGTATTTTTGACAGATATTAATGAAAAACTACGACAGACTTTGTGGAATGCGTCTAAAACAAATGAAGATGTTTATCATCTTTTGAAACAAGCGCATGAGAAAAGATTAGGCGGTTCTGTTCAACGTCTTGATGATATGATGGAGCAGACAATTGTTCCATACCAGCATAGCGATACTTTAAGCAGGACACTTAAACAGCAAGGGAAAGAAGCACATGATCATCTTTATGAACAAGCAAGGCAAACGCCGATAGGACGAGAGTATTATCCGGCTCTTAATAAACTTTTTGAAAATAAAGGGTTTCAAAAAGCTCTTAAAGAAGCTGTCAATACTTTAGAGGAACACCCTCTCAGTATAAATCCTAGAAGGTTTTATGATAGAAGATTTAGCAGTATAACCTATAAACCTACGATAGAGTTATTAGATCAAACTAAGCAGTCTCTTGATGATTTAATCGAAAAAAGTAAGAAACATGGTGATAACCAGAAGGTTTTAGGATACGAAGTCCTCAAACAAAATTTGGTAAAAATAATGGACGAAATCTCTCCTACGTACAAAGCAGCACGCGGTAGTGCGGCAAAATTCAAAAACTTTGCAGATAGCTTTGAGGAAGGTAGACAAGCTTTTGGAACAAAGCTTGAAAAGAGTTTTGAAAGGGATGCAGTTCAGGAAAATCTTTCTAAAGGGAATTGGACAAAACAAAATAATACCTATCAGATGGGCATGAGAGATGCATTAGATGATTTACTCAGAAAAAATGATGACCCTATTAATGAATTTTCTAAACTTTTAAAACAAAATCTTGCGTCTGAGAATCTTGAAAGAACCATAGGACCGGAGCGGTTTTCTACTTTTAAAAAGGCAGTAGATCAGGAGCAATTCTATTCTGATGCAGCAAAAGAGGGTTTTAGCAAATTTGAAGGCATTCCTGAGTTTTCTCTTTTTGATGGAGTTCGTGTACCACATAGTATTCCTGATATACCAGCTCAAGGCTTAAAATTAGCACGAAACATATTTTTTCATCCAAATGCCCCAGAGGCGCTACGGGCAAGACAAGAGCTAGAGCGCGGTATAGCGAAGTTAGCAACTTTTGGCGTTAAAGGAATGGAGCGCAATGAAATTGCCAAATTGATTCAAAGTGCTTTGAAGTGGCATAAAGCCGGTGTGATAACGGATGAAGGCTTGAAGATTGTTTCTAGAGCTGTAGCAAAAGGGTTAGGTCCTAGTGCTTCAATAGAGTATGCGAAATGACCCGTTATAGTCCTTCTGTCAATCAAGCGATCCGTCAAGCAGCAGCGCGATATGGTTTGCCAGAGAGTTATTTATACCGTGTTGCGCAAGTGGAAAGTGGAGGCAATCCGAATGCAAGGAATCCCCGCTCTTCTGCTGGTGGGTTGTATCAATTTATAGACAGCACCGCCAAACAATATGGTTTGCAGGATAGGTTTGATCCCATGCAAGCAGCTGATGCCATGGGGCGGTTGACACTTGATAATCGCAATCATTTAAGCCGTCTGTTGGGAAGAGCGCCTAGTGAAGCGGA
>NZ_JBHIMX010000042.1:0-4180 GCF_042194435.1 Bartonella sp. LB28NMGDW | reverse complement strand
ACAGATGCTGTTTGCGGATCCAAGCTTAAAATCGGTGCATTTTTCGGAAAACCTGCTCGATAACCCCGTGCAAGAGTGAGGAGATTATCAATTCTATATTTTGAGATTTCTTCCACAAAACCTAAAGAATTTCCCTTTCTAAAATTCTCCTTATAAGATTTGAGCTTTTCAACATCCCCAATCAAAACAAGCGCAATAAGGTGACGCGCTACAAGATCAAGTTCACTGTTTGTTGGCAAAGCCGCATAATCATAAATGATTTGATTAATATTTTGCCGATCAGCCCATTCAAGAACATCCGCACTGATCTGTTTTAGCTTGCCTTCATCCAATTCAGTAGTAGAAACTGTATAAACTTCTTCTGCTTCTTTGAGGGCTATATATTGAGGCATATTATAGAAAATCTCTCTATGAGCCGTAGAAAAACTAAGTGTTGAAAGGGAAGCCTTAAATGCAACAATCGGCTCTTCTTCATCACTTTGAAGGTTATACATTATATTGATAATACGGTCTTTACTTACAAAATAAGCATTGCGATTGTAGTTTTTATCACGATAAACTGTCCACCCCATTTCTTTTAATTGCTCTGTAACTTTATTGAAAGTAATCAAAACTTGTGGACTGAGATGTGCTTCTGCTGACTCTCGCTCATTAAGGATTTTCAGATGTTTTTCAGCAAATTCAAAGGCATGGTTAACATATTTTTCTACTTCATCATCATCCAAATGTTCAGAAATCGTACCAGCTTCTAGAAAATTTTTATAAGATTTCAGGATATCAATTCGACCTGTCAACGCTAAACAAGCCAAATGCCAGACTATATCTATATTGTAGCTATACTTTTGAACACGTGTTTTGCTTTCTATTGATGCTTGTAAATCTTGGGCACGTGCCCACTGTATTATCCGCTCAGAGATTTTTGTTAACTCTTGCTCATTCAATTCCTCTACACAAATATCAATTTCCTTGCCAAAACCACTAAAAATCCCTCCTCCTATCGTGTTAAAAGACTTATAAATATCCGTAGGTCGTATCCAATTATATTCTCTCCTATAGTGAATATATTTGCAAGCTACAGAAATCTTTTCATTAGATATTTCAGCTTCAAGACGAACATTGTAATTATCAGGAAGACGTATAAAGCCAAAATCAAATTGAATAAAACGGTCTGGCAAAGAGAGAAACATTCTCTCAGGTTCCATAGCAATCCATCCTCGCGTTTTGAGGATGCGACTTGCTGCGATGAGATTTATCGAGCGCTGTTTTGGCTTATTGCGCGTTAGAATATCGTCTAATTCCCCATTTTTATAGGCCTGTGCAAAAAGAAGCAAGCGTTCATTCCACGTCATCATTTTATAATCAGAAAATTCTGATACGTTTATTTTGGGCGTAGACTCATAACTCCTTAAAGCTTCTATCTCGCCGAGAAGAGCCTTTGCAACAAGAGAATGATTAGCAGCTTCTTCATGTAATTTTTGTTTAATATTTCGTGTTTTTGCCCAAGTAATGACTTTGTTTAAAGCAGATTCAATATGACTTTCTGAAAGATCCGGTACCGTAACCCCGAAATCACCTATTTCTGGATAGAGTATATATCCATACCGTGACTTTTGCCCCCTAGAATATTCACAAGCAAGACTATAAGAAGCCGTTGTGAGACTAGCTAATAACCAAAATTTTTCACCATCCGTTTCATGTTTCACACCATAGCTCAAATCCACAATGCGATCCGGAAGATAATAATAGGCAAATGTATCGCCTACTTCATCACGATAGAGCTCACAGCCCAGACTTTTTAATATTTCTGCTGCATCTTTAGTTTGCATAATGTTTCACTCTTCTCCAACCGCCGGATAACAGCTAACTGTATAAGGAATTATTCTATTCCACTCTTTGTTTATTTGATTTTCACTCCAATTGTCTCTAAACTCTTTCAGAAGCTCTGCATCTCCTTCAAATTTTTTCAAATCTTCTTGGTATTTATTAAGCTGTTCCTTATTTTCCCCTAGATAGCGTTTCATAATTTTTCCAAAAGGTTTTGCATCTCCTGTTTTATACGCTATTTCAAAATCTTTTTGACATTCTGTTAATTGAAAATTACCAGTTTTTATATCAATAACTTTTAATACACCTTTCTCCACATAAATAATATCAGGGCGATGTATTTTTTTTAACGAAAAGTTCATAGATTATTCTCCATAAGTCGCAGTTTATTCACGCTAATACTGTTCTACCACTGTAAATAATAGTTGATCTTTCGTCTCCCAGCCAAGCGTTTTTAAAATCTCTGTCACGTCTTTAGTTCGCATCGCTATTCACTTTCATTCAAAAAGTCCTGGATAATGAAAAACGTTAACGTCAGTTTTGTCTAACTTATTATTCAATTGTTCTTTAATCCATTCTTTACTAGCCTCGTTTAATTCTTTATCACTTCCTTTAAAATCTTTGAACGATTCTTGATATTTCTCTAAGAACTCTTTGTTCTCTTTAAAAAATTTTATAAATTTTCCTTTTGTGGACTCAGCATTTCCTTCTTTATATGCCTCTTTTAAAATCTTTTGTTGTTCACTTAATGTAGCATTCTTCCCCGTTTTTACCTCGCCAATTTTTATTTTACCATTCTTTATATAAACGATATCCGCACGAGATTTTACTACCCCCTTATCCGTCTTAGTTTTGAATACTATTTCTGTCTCGCATACTATACATCCTTCATTCTTTAATTCTTGTTTTTTCTCATCGCGTTTTTTATCATGATGCTTCCTGACTTGTGCAAGTATGTTACCCTTTCCATCATTATTGTTTTGTGGTTCTTTATTGTTTCCGTTTTTTTTCTTATTTTTACTTTCCTTCTGAGAATCTTTATTTTTTTCTTCTTGTGAGTTTTGATTTGTTTTTTCGCTATCTTCTGCAGAATTTTTCGATGCAAACCAATAGGCAAGAAAATCAGCTATAGCCGTCCCATTGCTAGAGGATCCAACAACAGTTGCTCCGCCAGCCATAAAAAGAGACAGAGCTGCCAACTCTTCTGGTGTAAGCGACACAATGAATGCTGCTAATGCTGCTACCGCAGGAAGAAAATTATTCTCCGCGGCATTACCAGCGGCATCGGCGCCGGCATCAACATCGCCACCAGCAAGGGCAGCGGCAACGCCCCCGGCAGCCCGTGCGACATCAATGGTGTGGTCTCTAAAGTCAGCAAACTGCGCATCAATCTTTGCGTTTATACGCGCTTGTTCTTCTGCCGTTGGAATACGACCATCCAATGCTGCTATTTCTTTTTGTATTAAATTTTTAGACCACAGTTTAAACTGGAGCATAGCAGTGGCTTCACCCACAGCCCCCCCCACAGCACCGGCCGTGCAAGCACCACTCGCAACAGCGCCTTTTAAACAGCCAAGACCGGCGTGGGCAACGATTTGTGTGACCGTATCTATTTTGCCTTCTGCCTTGGCGGTACCGATTTCTTCCGCCAACGATTTGCCAATCGTATCAGACAGGGCGATGCGCAGATTGTTAAAAAAGTTCTTGTCAAGAGAGCCACCCTCAAGAGCCGTTTGAACGCTCGTGCCAATGGCGGCTTTGATCAGGTTCTTTTCCGCTTCAAGGGCAATGCGATCGACAAAAGGAGCGGTTTTTGGCAAAGATTGTCCAACACCTGCCATTTCCGTTATTTGGCTGGTTAAGCCTGCTGTCAACATCGACGAAACAATGCTGAGAATATTCTTGGAAGAACCAAGCTCATGCAAGGCGCCGGCAATATTGCCGCGATTATTGACAAGAGCCACAGCGCTTTTGTTAATCAGCGCTTGGACACCAGCCTGTATCGCCGCATTCATGGCGGTACTCGAGCCAAGCCCCAAAGCACCGGTAATGGCACTGGCAGCGCCCGAGGCTGCTCCGCCCGTAACCGCCGTGACAGCCAATGCCACGATAGCTGCGCCGGCTTCTGTCAATCCTTGGGCTTTATAATCCCAGTCTTTAAATTCAGCCTTAACTGCTTGCCAATCCACTTGCTTGGATAATTCTGGATCATCACGCAGTTGCTTGATCCATGCCATGCCTGGAGAGCGAGACAATTGCTCAAGAGATTTGTCTAAATCACCAGTTGCCTCATATTCAACAACAATGCCATCACCCGCATCAATCTTCATGCCACCTTTAGCATCTATGGTGACAT
>NZ_JBHIMX010000041.1:0-4197 GCF_042194435.1 Bartonella sp. LB28NMGDW | reverse complement strand
CTTGTCTTTCCAGACCCTCGTCCACCCCAAGCCGCCCGTACCAAAGCATCCCCTGTAAAAATCGGTATAAGCTTTGGTACAATACTAATCTGTCGTGTTGTCATTGACCAAAGGCGCGATTTCTACACGCGTTATCACCTTAATGGCTCCCCCATCTTCACCTGTTACCTGTAAAGGCAACACCTTACCAAGCAACGCTAAATAAGCCGCTGGACATTCTATAGCCTGTTTTTCCAAATAAGAGATCAAACCATCCTTGCCAATTTTATTCCCAGCATTCTCAGCAGCCTTAACCACTGCTTCTTTTAAAATGCGCGTCATCTTATTCGGAACGCCTTTGACACGCCCTTGACCTGCCTTTGGGGGTATACGCTTTTTAATCGGTTGTGGAGCCTGTTCTGTATTTTGTGATGTCATAAAAAACACCCTCCAGATAATAAAAAACCCCGCATTTGCGGGGATTCCAAACTGCACTGCCTCTCGTTTAGACACAATACGACCAAGTACAGTAATAACATTAAATACGATTTGCTACAATTTGTCAATAAGAAAACGATACATATTGATGCAATTATAGAATCAATATAAATTCGATATGAAATTTTCCCCTAAATAAAGAAAAAAGATGTCTTTAGTAATATTACTAGTTTGGTATTTCGATATCATTAGCTTATGGACTGCTTTTATAATAGCAATTATTGCTCTTGTTTATAATGAATATAGTCTTTCAGTAGCAAATGATAAAATTAGGAAATTAACAGATGAAATTAAGAAGTTAAAAGATGAAATTAAGAAAGCAGAAGATTAAGAAGTTTAAAATCTGATTGCCAGTAAACCTAACGATCAAAATACTTATCAAGCGCATTAAGAGCAACGCGCAGTGAATTCACAAGATGTGGTAGCATTTGATCTTCTATGACGAGGTACTGTAACGCTGCATAAAGGTTATATTGTCTATAGAGGCATTGCGCTTCTTTTATTGCTTCTTGCGTATTAAAAAATTGTTCTGTTGCAAACTCTACCCACTTGTCTCTTGCTTTATCATCAGATGATGACGGCATTTCGTCATAAATCGCATTAGGCAAGCCCTTTGCACAAAGGTAATTATTCCTTATCTGTAGGTACTGTTGCGCGGCGTCGTATTGCTCTTGAGTAAGCACGCCTTGCAAGCAAAGCCGCCCGATATAGGTACCAGAAAGTGGATTTTTTGCCTCTTGTAGCGTTAAACCGAAGCGCTTTGCACGCATTTCTATTGCCAATTTATCAACGGCTTCACGCGGTGCTTTTGCACGTGATATACGTCCGTTTGGTTCTCTTACCTGCCCTTTTATTTTAGGGCGTCCCCTTTTTTTATTTTTTTTCACAGATAACCTCAGACACCTGTTTAACGTTTTCCCAAATTTCCTCTGAGTTTGAATTTATTTTTGCATCTAAAGACGCTACAAGTACTAGCAACACGCCGCCTATACAAAAGGCTGGAATTTTTTTCCAATCATCATCATCATTCATCATCCACACGAAGATAATGACAATCATTACAATTAGAAAGCCTGCTGATATATTACAGAATGTCTCAATCTTATTATTATGTTGTAATGATTTTATCTCCTGATCTGTAATAGTATAGTTATAAACTGGCTTAGATTTACAGATTGCACTAAAGGTATGGAGCGGCGGCTTATCAGACATTTAAATACCCTCTATTAAAAAGGAACACTGTCATTCATAACGGTATGGGGCGTATCAAGAGGTCTGTAAATGCTTCTGTCATAAGCAGATGACTGATCTTGATTATCATCATTTTTGCCATCTAAAAGCTTTAACTCGCCTTTGTACTGAGGCAATATGACTTCTGTTACATAGCGATCAACACCGTTTTTATCTTGCCATTTGCGTGTCTGTAATTTTCCTTCTACGTAAACTTTTGAACCTTTGTTTAGATACTGAAGTGCAATTTTTGCCAAATGTGGATTAAAAATCACAACTGAATGCCATTCAGTTTTCTCTACTTTTTGATGAGTATTTTTATCTGTATAGCTCTCAGACGTTGCCATTCGAAAATTGACCACCTCGGTGCCAGATGACATTGTTTTGCTTTCTGGATTGGCGCCTAAATGACCAATTAACATCACTTTATTAAGCATTTGCTTTCTGTCCTTTAATGGAAAATAGTACTTAGAACAAACATAACTCACAACTGATGGTAGTATAACACATTATGGTGTATTTTTACAAACAGAATTTATCATAACACACTGAATCTACAGTATGAATCCCATTTTTATTTTACTTAACAGCTTGCTTTTTGATACGTTTTGTGCAATAAAGAGATGTTCTTTTATATTTCGATTGGTTATTTTAATCGTTTATTTGGATCGCTAGCTGTTTTGATCATAAAAGCCGTGTCTTAAAGGACGCGGCTTTTTTGCTATAAAGCAGCCCCCCGCCCCGTTATTTACGCTGCTTTATCATCACCACAAATATCTTCAGAAATTTTTTGATTGCCATTAACCACGGCATTGCCATAAATCTTTACATAGATAGGTGGTGCATAGCCATCTGTACGAGGCTTGCTATAAACCGTTGCCTGGTCACAAACCCGTGCATTTCCATAAACCTTTACATGCTCAGAAATAGTAGCCCTGTCATAAACCTGCGCATCATCGTAAATCTCAGAAAATCCATAAATACAAGCATTTCCATAAACGCGTGCATTTCCATAAACCCTGCCAGTTACATGCGCATAATCAGAAACTTTTGCATTATCAGAAATATGACCAAGAAAAGAGACCTGAGCATTATCACAAACAACTGCATTGCCAAAAACATTACCATTAACCATTGCGTTATCACAAATTTTTGCATTATCAGAAATTTTTGCATTATGAAAAACCTGAGCATTGTCACAAACAATAGCGTTGCCTGATATTTTTGCACTTTTATAAACACGTGCATTATTACGCACTTGTGCATTTTCAGAAACAACAGAATCCATAGCAACCATGGCGTTATCATAAACCCAGCAATCACCATCATGTGATAAGCTTTTTTCGTTTTCAATAACGCCACCGAGATCACCTGCTTTAACATCTGCAAAATCTCTTAATGCTCTTATACGACGTACAGTTTTTCCCTCAGGAATACGGTGGATTTCATCTGTGAGTTCATATTTTTTGGATACATTTTTAGTGGTCATAGGTTTTACTCCTAATCTAAATATTCGATAAAATTTTAATGGAAATTTGAGAAGGCGCCCCCGCAACGCCTGTTATTTAAGCTGCTTTTGCAATAGCGTTTGTTAAAACGCGCTTGGCTTCTGTCGTAACCAATTTGTAGTGATCAAGCTCTTTTTGTAGATCATTTACATACGATAAACGCGCAGCAATCATTCCCAAAACTTTACCAATTCCCTCAGGAGCTTTTAAACTTTCATAAGAAAATAAATCATTATCTCTAGAGAATAAATCATGATTTTTTGATTGGCTTTTTAATTCATAAAAAGCTTTAACAAGCGCCTTTTTAAATGCACGCACCGTATTATTATTGCGCATATATGTCATCAGTAGAGTTGCTTGTGATTCATTAAGGATTGCGATTTCTCTTTTTTGACATCCGCCATTTGTTTTAAAGGGTACGATCTCAAATCCAACCCTTCCAAACTCTTCAAAATCTTTAATATTTTTACGTAGCAATCTAATAACAGTAGCATGGCTATTACCCACACCCTCTGCAATTTTTAGAGAATTTGTAACTGCAACGCCATCATCATTGATTGTAACTAGATCTTTCATTGAAAAAACCTTTCTAATAGTTAGTACGTTTTTGATTTAAAAACCCTATAAGGGCATCGGGCGCTCAAAAACACGGCTATTAGTCCGTCGCTATGCTTTTCCCTCGCGAAGGGTATTGTATGGCATAGCTACACCCGATGTAATCAATATATGCTAATAATAGCATAAAAAACAATCAGTATTTTAAAGGCATGGGAAAGGTTGTTACGTAACCCATCCGCTAATAGCTAAGTGTTTTTGAAGCACTTGTGATTCGTTTAACAGAATGACCTTTTAATGTCAATACGTATTTTTTATTTTTTTCAATTTTTTTCATTTTGATACCTACATAATTGAATACCAAGTGCTTTTAAATTTTACTTTTGGTTTTTAGTATAAAATGTAGTGCGTAAATGGACATGTTTAT
>NZ_JBHIMX010000040.1:0-4518 GCF_042194435.1 Bartonella sp. LB28NMGDW | reverse complement strand
CTTGCACATCATAACCATAGGTCCCACGGCGAAAATCAGAGCGCAAACTTTTGGAAAGGTCGGTAATCGCTTCAATGGCTTCAAGGCTTTTGCGTTCAGGCAACTGATCAAAATCAAGTTGAAAGGAATTCCACCATACCCGCCCCGTCCAAGCGGGTTGAAAGCGTGCAGAAATCCCTAGCCATTCAAGCCCCATCTCTATTGCCGCAAGGGAGCCGCGCAAGCGCTGCCATTGAAGCCCTTGATCAATCAGATCATAGAGGTTTGGAACATAAGGCGTAAGCTCTCCAAGCCCGTATTCTTCAATGAGCCACGGCAAGAAACGGGGAGGGCGTGTGATCAGTTTTGCGCGTGAAATCCCCAAAACAGAACCATCAATATCTTGATGAAAATCGCAAGCATCGGCAAGGCGCTTTTCAAATTCTGTTGCGTTTGTGGGAAGGAGGGAACCAACCATTAGCGCGCACGCCCTTTGAAGTTTAAGGTGATTTTTCCAATCGATAAAACTTCTTCATCACAAACCATACTGTCTTGTGTTGGTGTAATGGCAATGACTTTTTGGACACCAGAAATCATTAGTTTTGAAATCCACCACGACAAACTTAATTCACGACCAATGGCTTGTTCTTGTCTCCACGCTGCTCTTAAATTTGTTTCCATTGTTGTGAGAATTTTCAAAGATGTTTCTGGTAACAGCCAAACATCTGCCTCTAAATCCAGCACTTTTTTGACAGCAGCGTGAACAATGATTGTATCATTGGTCATGATGATATTTTTTCTGTGAAGAGCTTCTGAGACTGTTTGTATGAGATCTTCAGAGGCCGTTCCTTCTTCATTGTTGCCAAAAAGAGCAACATAGATGGTTGGGTCTTTGCCTTTACGGTAAACAATCGCATCCTTAACACGACTATCTGCTGTTAAGGCTATAAGCTTGTAATAGGGCTCTGTCCCGCTACCATTGCCACCACGGGCATGAAGCTCTATGCGTTCACGATATCTCTCGTCACTTTCACCCTCCATGCGGGCAAGACCATGCCAGTTTCCCAAAGCATCAAGAGATTCACCGGTTGCAAAATCAAGAATGTTGTTGCGTGCCGCTTCGTTAATACGCTGTCTTAAAAGCAACTCTCGATAGCTAAAAGCCTCAATGACTTTTACAGCCGGATCACTTTCAAGAATGGTATATTCCGGCAAAAGCTCTTTTAAATGGGCAAGAGCAGCAGCGCGTATTTCCTCAAAAGAAAGTTCTGTGATGATTTCCGGTTTTGCAAGTACTCCATTCATTTTATCAGTAATCCTTCCATGGTAATGGGCTTGCCGGATGGCAAATAAATGCCTTCAAAGGACAAAGAAACTTGTCCAGCCTCACTCCATTTAAAATCAATTTTTTTCAATTTAAAACGCGGTTCCCATTTGTCTAAAGCCTCAGCAACAGCAGCATAAAGGGCAACAGCAAAAGCATTATTAACCGGTGCATCAATGAGTTCTGCAACACGTGAACCATAATCACGCCGCATTACACGCGAACCAATCCGCGTTGACAAAATATCAAGGATTGATTGGCGTAAATGATCAATTCCGGTTAATGGCTTTCCTGTTGTACGGTCCATTCCACTGTTCAATTGGGACCTCCTGTCATCGAGCCACCAGGGGAAACACCACCATGAACATGTGTTGCTCCTACATTGGTACCGTTATGTCTTAATCCACTTGAGTGAATGGAAACATTATTCCCAGAATGAAGAGAGAGACTATCATTCGAATTCAGTGAAATGCCATCACCAGCCTTCAAAGAGATGCCGCCTTTTGCGTTTAAATTTATATCGCTTTTTGAAACAATCTTTATGCCTTCCGGTGCGGTAAGCTCTAGCTTGCCACCATCACCTTTTAGTGACACACCATCAGCGATTGTCAGGATAAATTTTCCGCCGGATTTGATGTGAATTCCATAAGTGTTTTGTTCATCATCATATTCAAGGCTGGTTCCATCAGGATATATAGTTCGGTGAATGCTGCCTTTATCGGCTGCTTGATTAGCATCTGTATGAAGTGAACCAACAATCACCCCTTGTGATAAATCCCCTGATGACGAGACAACAATCACTTGCTCTCCGATATCACGCCCTTCATAAGAGCGTGTTTTACCGGCGCGGGCTTGTGTATCTGGAATCCAGTCACTGACAAGATTGCCACTTTTTATCCGATAGCGTGCGTTTTTATGGTCGACATGGCTAATCTTTCCCACCACAACCATATTGGCCACACGTCTCTTTAGATCTGTGATTTCTTTATCGCGCCGCTCTAACATGTCCACCTTCAATTTTATGGTATTTATCTTTATTTCTCACGCCTGTTTCTGGTTCAAAGCTTAAGAAAGGTTCAACGAGTTTTGCTGTTACACTGCCTTCTTCTTCATCCATGTTGGGGATATTTGTCACATAAATGACTTCAAAGGTTAAAATCGCACCATGGAGCGCTAGGGCGCCATTATCACCAAAGGCAAAAGCAATATTTTGCAGGCGGCATGTCTCAACTGTGTTATTGAGATTGGGATTAGCATAGAAAATCTCTTCAATTTCCCATGCCAATTGGTCAACAAAACGTGCACCATCTTCACATGTTGCATAGCATTCAACATCTAGCGTTAAAACACGCCGCCTTATTCCATAATCATAGCCATCTTCAATCGTTTCACTTTGTGTTGAGATATTAATTGCAGGCGTGTTCTCAGGGGAGAAGTTGAAATCACGCATATTGAAAATATTGTCACCAGCTGCCGTCTTTGCTGCTTTGATCAACGCAACAAAGCTTTCCCTTATCGTCTCTCTCGGATGCATGGGAGCTCCTGTTTAAACAGATTGATTTTTAATCATTTTTATTGTATTTGTGGATACATTTTGATATACATACGTTATGGTAGCAAACATCAAAGTTCATGGCATAAATTGGGATGATGGTAACTGGCCAAAATGTGCCAAACATGGAGTTTCTAAAAAAGAAATTGAGTATTTATTCACTAAACCTGGAAATCTCGTCATAAAGCATGACCCCAATATTAAAGAAGAGCGTTTCAGAGCCATTGGACGAAGCTATAATGAACGATATATTTTTTTAGTTTTTACCTTAAGAACAATAAAGAACGAATTGTTTGTACGTCCTATTAGCGCTCGTTATATGCACCAAAAGGAGATTGATTTTTATGAAAACCTCTAAATTAAAACAAATGCCCGTTTTTAAGACGGATGAAGAAGCAGAAAACTTTGTTGATACTGCAGATCTTACTGATTATGACTTAACTGGTTTTAAGCCTGTTCATTTTGAATTCTTACCTAAAGAAGCCTCTATGAATATTCGCTTACCTCAAGCACTTATGAAGGCTTTAAAGGAAAAAGCTAAAAATCAAGCTATCCCTTACACACGCTATGTTCGACATCTCATCGAACGAGATTTACGAAAAAGCCATCGTAATTGACCAATATCCTCTGTAGAGGATATAAGAAAGGATGAAACATGAACAATAATCATTATACATATCGTGTTTTGTGGTCGCAAGAAGATGAGGAATATGTCGGATTGTGTGCAGAATTCCCATCCCTTTCATGGTTAGATGCTCAAGCAGAGAAAGCTTTAAAAGGCATTATGGACCTTGTTTCAGAAGTTGTTGAGGACATGCAACATAATGGAGAAGAAGTTCCTGTGCCTTTGTCACATGGCAAGTGAAGTTGAAATCGTAGATTATCATTGATCTGTAGGAGGTCGAGATGAAAAATTATATTGCTATTCATCCCGGAGAAATTTTACGAGAGGAATATTTAAAAGAATATGCCCTCTCTGCTTATGCTCTTGCAAAAGCATTAAATGTTCCACGCACGAGAATAGAACGTATTGTTGCTGAAAATAGTCCAGTGACTCCCGATACTGCTCTCAGATTAGCCTATTTTTTTGATACTACTGCTGAATTTTGGCTTAACATGCAAGCTGCTTATGACGTTAGTATATTACAAACTAAAAAAGCAGACGAATTTGCCAAAATCAATAAATTTGAATGTAGGGTTTAACCACCTCCTCGTCTTCAAAGGCGAGGAGATAAAATTATGTTGTAGGTCTAAGCGACTTTTGCAATCGGGTTTTCCAAAGTAGGAGCATAAGCTTGCAATAACGGATTCATGCTATGCGGTAATTCTGAATCGCCAAAATCTGTAAGAACTGCCAATATTTTTGTACAATTGGGCAATTCATTTTGAAGCTTTAAAACTAAAGCTTTTTCCACCATGCCCATAATCTCAATTATGGCAGTGCAATCCTCATCTCCAATGCTGTGATGATTGGAAAACTGAAACAATGCTATCCACAAATCACATAAGAAGTTGGTATCTACCTTCATTGTACACCTCCATGGATTTGTTCTCTCAAACAAGCTAATCCTCTGGAGGTGATTTTTGTTGAAGGCAGGACCTTTTCTGTACCATCCGGTCTTTGAATGGTAATAGCGGGACAATCCATAAAGCCTTTCTTGAT
>NZ_JBHIMX010000004.1:0-160977 GCF_042194435.1 Bartonella sp. LB28NMGDW | reverse complement strand
CCACTATAGTGAATATATTTACAAGCGACAGAAATCATTTCATTAGATATTTCAGCTTCAATACGGACATTGTAATTGTCATGGAGACGTATAAAACCAAAATCAAATTGAATAAAGCGGTCGGGCAAAATCAACCACATTTTTCCAGGCTCCGTAGAAAACCACCCTTGTGTTTTGAGAACGCGCATTGCTGCTGTGAGGCTTATCGAGCGCTGTTTGGTTTTTTTGCGCGTTAGAATATCGTCTAATTCCCCATTTTTATAGGCTTGCGCAAAAAAAAGCAGGCGATCATCCGATGTCATTGTTTTATAATCAGCAAATTCTGGCACAGATAGTTTTGGAGTAGATCTATCACTCCTTAAAGCCTCCATATCACCAAGTAATGCTTGTGCAACGGCAGAATGATTAGTAGCTTCCTCGCACAACTTTTTTTCAATATCCTGTGCTTGCGCCCATGCAATCACTTTGTTTAAAGCGGTTGTGATATGGCTTTCGGAAAGATCCGGAGCTTTAACATTAAAATCCTCCTTCGCGTAAAACAGCACATCTCCATATTTACGCTGTGATTTTTCACCTCTAGAATATTCCCAGCCAAGACAATAAGCAGCGGTGGTGAGATCAGCCGAAAGCAAAAACTCTTTGCCACTCTCTCCATAATTTTTTACACCATAGCCAATGCCAATAATGCGATCGGGAAGATGATAATGCGCAAAAGTATCACCCACGTTATCACGATAAGGCTCCCAGCCCAGTCTTTTTAAAATCTCCGTGACATCTTTGGTTTGCATCGTCATTACCGTGCGTGCTCTTTAATTCTTTTGCAAAGGAATTCATAAAAATTGCTAGCGTAATATTCAGAATCGCCCAATGGAAACATGACATAAAGTAGACAAAACAGAATGGTATTCTGTAGCGATTTTTAATCCACATACATTTGGCAAAAATTGTTCTTCAGTACAGAACTACCCCTTTTCCGGATGAATGAGAGGAACGATTTTCTTAATAGTCAACGCTACAAAGGATGCAATCAGCACTTTCAAGAAACCACCAGCCAAAAAACCTAATGAACTTATTAAAACTGTTAGCAAAGGAACCTGAGTCATATAAGCTACCCATGGTATTCCAAAAGAATAGACTATCCCAATACCGCACACAGTATTTATCAGAAATAATATTATGAAATTTAACCGCTGCCAAAACAATTCTACCATAAAGCCAATAAAAAATGCAGCAAATGGAAAACTAATCAGATAACCACTCGTAACTCCTGAAAAAACACTAATTCCACCACGACCACCAGGCAATAGAGGTAATCCAATCGCAACAAGAATAAGGAAAAGAAGTGATGCTAAAGCTCCCCTTTTCGCTCCAAGTATAGAGCCTGCTAACATCGGAGCCATAGACTGAGCTGTAATAGGGACACCCAGTAAAAAAGGAAGATAAATAGGAGGGAAAAGACTCAAAACAGCGTAAATAGCGGCAAATAAAGCAATATAAACTAAGTCTTTTGTATTCACTGAATTATTCCTTCACTATGGAAAATATTTCGTTAATGTTCTATATTAATAAAAAGTATCAGATTTATAAAAGTACACTTTAAATGCCTTAGATATAGAGAAAAATATTATAATAATTTATTTTAATAATATCACTTATATAAATCATATTAGATTCTACAATGTTTAATTACATCATAGATTACTATGGTTAAATTCAGTAAAATTATTGTGATACATGAATATTATATAATAACAGCGTAACAAAATAATACATTCATTTTAGCTTGTTCTTATTATGCTTTGAATGAATGAGAGGAACAGATCTTTTAATCGCGAGTGCAACAAAGGATGCAATCAACACTTTTAAACAATCGCCTATCAAAAAACCTGATGAAGCCATTAAAACCTTCAGTAAAGAGACTTTGGTCATATACGCTGTCCATGGAACACCAAAAGAATAAACTATCCCAATGCCACCAACAGTATTTATCACAAATAATGTTATAAAATTTAACCGCTGCCAAAACAATTCTACCATTAAACCAATAAAAAATGCAGCAAATGGAAAACCTATTAAGTAACCACTTGCAATCCCTGAAAAGACACTGATTCCACCACGACCACCAGGCAACAGAGGTAATCCAATCGCAACAAGAACAAGAAAAAGGAGTGATGCTAAAGCACCCCTTTTTGCCCCAAGAATAGACCCTGCTAGCATCGGTCCCATCGATTGAGCTGTAATAGGTACCCCTAGAAGAAAAGGAAGATAAATAGAAGGGAAAAGTCCTAAAATAGCATAAATAGCGGCAAATAAAGCAATATAAACTAAATCTTTTGTATTCATTTGATTCTTCTTTCACTATAAAAAACTTTGATTATTATGAGATGCTGTATCAATGGTATCAGCATCATAAGAACGCGCTTCCAATGCTTCAGCCACTTCTGAAGCCATTCTTATGGTTCGTATAATTAAAGGTATCGCAAGAGCGACAATGTTAGTATTAAGTCCCCGTGCTTGCTGTGCTTCATGTACCTCATTAAACTTTTCACTCAAAAGAGGAATAAACCTGATCGCCATAGAAATAACCATACTCACTTTTGATGGATTTATACCAAAACAGCAAAAAGGCTGAAGCCAGACTTCAATTGCATCCACCATATCTGAAACTTTTGTTGTGAATGAAACAAGTGATGATAAAGAAAAGAGGATAACAAGACGTAATATGACCTCAACCCCCGTAAGCCAACCGCTAAAAATAGTTTGAAATACAAATAGAAGAACCAAAAGCAATCCCATCGATTTAAATTGCTTTATCGCAGTTTTGAGAGGGACCTTGGCGACTCTATAGAATAAGATGACCAACAACAAAAATAACCCAAGAAGCGCTATGGAAGAAACCATTATTATAAAAGTTCCACACGCCGCAAGAAATAATAACTTAACTCCAGGACTTAACCTATGAATAAACGTATCCCTTGGAATATATAAACCGATCATGACATTCTTCTTATATACTCCTTGATAGCAACAAAAGGTACATCATCAATTGCTATCTCCCCCTTATCAAAAACCAGCACTCTATCAAACTTTTTCAAAAACTCCAAATCATGCGATACAACTATTGCCGTTTGTGGTAATTCTTCTATCACTTGCGTAACGCGATGCTTATTTCGCAAATCAAGTAATGTCGTCGGCTCATCAAAAATAATGTAGTCTGGTTTCATTGCAACTACACCGGAAATAGCAACGAGTTGTTTTTGCCCACCACTTAATAAATGGACAGCGTGATTTCTGAAGTCTTGAAGTTCGTAGCGCTGTAAAATTTCATCTACACGCTCCTTAATTTCATCTTTACTAAGCTTTAAATTTTTGAGACCAAATGATAAGTCCTCTTCAACTAATGGTAAAACAATCTGATTATCGGGATTCTGAAATACAAATCCAACTTTACGCTTTACTGCTTTTGCATCGCGCTTGGTATCAAGCCCATCAACGCTTACAAAACCGTGAGATGGTAATTGGAGTCCATTAATAAGACGAACAAATGTACTTTTTCCAGAACCATTCGCACCTATAACAGCAATTCGTTTTTCGGTAAGCTGTACAGTAATATTCCTTAAAACACACAAATCACCAAAAACTTGTGTTACCTCATCAAATTTTATAGTCCCCAAGATTTATTCCAATCAATCCGTTTTATTAGCTCTTCTTTCTCTATCGTCTCAGTTTATAACCTAAAAGTAATAATAAGCACCATAGAGGAATAATAATGACTGCCAAACTCATATCAGGCATCTGTACAGGAATATATGTTTCAAGAAAAGGCACGCTTATTCCTATCATATCAAAAAGTCGAGTCATCAATCCATTTTGCCCAAAACCACTGATAAACATAATGCAAAATAATAAAGCAAGAAAGCAGAGACAAAGATAGTTAGCGTAAGGATATAAACCAAACGCATAAGTAAAGTTGCCTTTTCTGTTCTTATGTGCATTGCGAAATTTCAAATGAACAATAACAATAATAGCCCAAGTAATCACTGCTGCTGCAGTTGCAAGAGCCATGATCCGCATGAAACTATTATCAGGAACAAGAGCATTAAAAACGACAATCAACACCGTACAGAATGATGAAAAAAGGATAGCAATATAAGGAACACGAGCAGCACTCAGTTTACTAAAAATATGTGGTGCATTTTTTTGTACAGCTAAACTATAAAGCATACGTCCATTAGAATAAATGCCACTATTGTAAACAGAAATAGCAGCCATAATCACCACAAAATTCAAAATATGACCAGCAGCAGGAATTCCTATAGTCTCGAAAATTGTAACAAAAGGACTGCCATTTTTTCCAATCATATTCCAAGGGCTGATTATCATAATAACGCTGATAGAACCAATATAAAAAATTATAATCCTCCACATAACTTGACGGATAGCCGCTGGAATTGTTTTTTGTGGATCAGATGCCTCTCCAGCAGCAATACCAATAAGCTCTGTTCCTCCAAAGGAAAACATTACTACAGAAGTCGCTAAAACAACCCCTACTGCTCCATAAGGGAAAAAACCGCCATGGTCCCAAAGATAATGAATATTCGCTTGATTTTCCCCTAGTTCAGTGACAATGAGAAAAATTCCCAAAATAATCATACCAATAACAGCAGCCACTTTGATCAAAGCGCAAGCAAATTCAAATTCTCCATAAAAACGAACATTAAACAAGTTAATGAATGTAACAAATAAAAGAACAATGAAAGATGCTTTCCAATGATCAATCAAAATCCAATGATCAAGATAAAAACCTATCACTGTAAGTTCAGCCATGCTCACAAGAATATAAAGAAACCAATAATTCCAACCTGTTATGAAACCAGCTAATCTCCCCCAATATTTATAAGCAAAAAAACTAAATGCTCCTGAAGACGGCTCTTCTACTGACATTTCACCAAGCATTCGCATAATGAAATACATAATAAGCCCGCCGACAAGATAAGATAAAATGACTGAGGGACCAGCTAATTGAATTGCCTCGGTTGACCCATAAAAAAGTCCTGTCCCAATAACGCCACCCAAAGCAATCATTTGAATATGGCGATTTTGAAGGCTACGCTTCAATTCATTGTGCTTTTTTTCAGACATCATGCCTCATTACTTTTGTTGAACCTAACTTCAACTTTTATCGAAAAATCAGGCACCTTTTTCAAAAAACACAAAACAAACGTAAAATTATTTTCTTATCATAATGCAACCCCTTATTTTTTTGTGCATTATATATATATATGCCCCGTTGAAGTTTTAAGAAAAAATATGCTCCACCATTTATTTAAATTAATGTCCTTCATTTTCGTTACACTAACTATTATAGCATTGGTCATTGATAACGCACACTCTGTAATCACATCACATTGGACAACAACCCCCTTTAATAAAATTTTAACAAACCTTCTGCAAACAGATGTCTATCACCTTAACCAATCTCTATGCAAGGTAATGCCTGATTTTCTATCTTCAATTTGCATTACTCTCACTTATTTACCAGCATGGTCTATCTTTGGTGCTTTAGCAATAGTATTTTATATCTTAAATTACGAAAAACAAAAACCTTTTCACAAAATGTCATGTACATATAACGAAGAATACATTTAATCTTGAAAAAGACTTCTAGAGCTCTTTATACTATACACAACCGATATCGCTTAGAGCACCTCACCCTATTAAAACAACTGCAAATCACTTGATCATCAAAATGGATTAAAACGCTTTATTATAAATATATGCGCTCACTTATAATTTCTATAGATAACGATAACATCACTTCATTTGTATCAATTTAAAAAAGTAGCGAATAAATCTAACTCCCATCTATAGAAAACTCTGTACAGAAAAAACTTAACATATTGAAGTTCATATATTTTTATGGATACTTCTCTATACTCCACAAAAACTTTTCTTAATTTTAATACTAGAAATCACATATAAAAAACGTCTTCTAATATCAGCACTCTTTATAAAATTAGAACTTCTTGAAATTAAGGAAGAAGCTTATAAAAATTATTCTACAAGTCTAACTAAATGCGTTAAATAAAAACTAATCTGTAAATAATTGCAATTGTAATAAAGAATATTTCGCAGCTTCCTCCCATTGTGATATCCACCCTATTACATCTAAAAAAATCCAAGAGACTATTAGCAGAAGAATTTTTAAGCACCTTCTCCCTATTGAGAAAATGGTAAAACAACAGCTTCAGTAACACTCTGTTCTTTTAAATCTGAAAATCGCCTCGCTAAAACATCAACTTTTTTAGATATCTCATCCAAAATTTTCCATTGATTAGTTACTACTAGAGAAAGCTCCTCAATGAATTTTTCTTGGTAAGCTAGCTTCATTTCTAGTTCTATCAGCCGATCTTCATCCGACATGATTCTTACTCCATCTTAAATAAAAAAACGTGATTAATTTTATTAATCCTCCCCCTTTTTCTTCCCATAAAAATAAGAAGTAACTTTTCAACTAATTCTACTCATCTTATTTTCACATTATAAAGGGTTTATAATGATCTTTATTTTCCTAATCACTTATTCAACAAATTTCTTTCTTAAGAATCAGAAAATGTTTTTATCTTTACTAAGTTATCTTGACACCTTTTTCCATCCTCAAGATCTACATTCCTAGCTTCTTAATTTGAGTGCTATCGTAAATTGGAAAGCATTTATAGTATTAAGATCAAAGAATACTGTCCTCTGACTTTTACATACTTCTCCTGCAAATTATTATCATATTTTATAAATTATTGAAAAAATGCATTCTTGCTTTTATACGTACTTTTAGCTATTACCCTCAAATTAGTTTTGTCTCATTGATTTACAAACCTATGCCGCATTAGCTCAGTTGGTAGAGCACATCATTCGTAATGATGGGGTCGCTGGTTCGAATCCGGCATGCGGCACCGCATTTTCTCTTTATCATATTAGAACATCCAGATTTTTTATTTAATTATCTGTTTGAAAACCACCTTTTAGACCACCTTCTACCGTTTATACAATTTTACCTAATCTGTTGTTATTTGCTCCGTATTTTTCTCTGGAGTAAAGGCTAAGATCTCTTTCTTTCTCCACCTCACCGCTCTCCCTAGCTTATATGGCTCCGGAAACAACCCCTGAAGCACCCAATTGCGAATCGTTGTTGTGGATACACTAAAAAGCTGTACACATTCACGGGTTGTTACATATCTATCGCCATCATCAAATATCATCTCATTACCTTTCTCTTTTTTATGTTATGTAAATGGGCGGAGATGCTAGGAGGAGAGAACCTCCCATATCTTCAAGCGGCTTTTTGTTAAAATCTTTTGTATCTCTTGTATTATTGCCTCTAAAAAGATTTCAATAGCTTGATTGATTTGTTTAAGACGCTTCTGGAAACGTAGCCAATACATCACTAGACAAAGATGATACCATTGGCCTCAAATGCCCCATAAAACGCTTCATATGAAAAAGACGAAAGCGTTATTCATATGGAAAAAATATATGAAACCGAAATCATCGTTCAAGTTTATTACAATACAATATTCTTTACAACACTATCCAATATCATTGGTCCATTACTATATTGTTTTAGTTGGAAACAGACTACTAGAGAGGGAGAAAATATCGATTATGTTTTATATAACATTTTATTTAAAATCCTTCATAAAGATATTTTTAAGAAAATTAAGCAATTAGAGGAAAAAATAAATAATAGTTAAATTCACTATAGATTTTTTTATTAAATATGTATAATACGTTACGTGTATATCGTGTTGATTCTAAGATAATTTGTAGATCTATAATATTCAACTGTAATGTTTTTTTGTTTTTATGAAAATAGTTCTATGGTGTAATTTATGGGTTATGCAATTACTTGAAAATCAATACCTATTATTTCATTACTTATTATATCTCTTATTTTTTTGTTAAAAAATGCTTTTTTTCATCAGGATTATTGAAGTTTTTTAAGTAAAGTTCTTCTAAATCATTCTGGATCAACTGTAAGAATTTATGAGTAAAATCTATCTGACTATAAATGGATCTATTATAAAGTTATTATCTTGAGATGGAGATCAATTGCTGCAAAATGAATGGTGTTTAGCATAATATTTGTTCAAAAAACGATATGGATTTTAACATAACTCACTATGGAGATTTTGAATTTATTATGCCCTTTCGCTGTTCTGTTCTTAAAAATGAGTAGATGTAAGTTTTCGATTCATATCCTGCTTTGTGTAGGTTTTTTTATAGGTAAGAATAATGCGAAAAATATCAAAAGAAGGGCTTGCATTGATTAAGCAATTGGAAGGCTTACGTTTATCGGCTTATGAATATTCTGGTGGTGTATGGACAATTGGTTATGGACATACAAATGCTGCTGGTGCTCCAAGCGTCCACAAAGACATGCAAATTACGGAAAAAGAAGCTGAAAAAATCCTTTGTCAGGATTTGAGAGAGTGTGAACTCGTTGTTGAAAAAGCCGTTACCGTTCCTTTAAACAATGAACAATTCGCGGCATTAGTATCATTTTGCTATAACGTAGGAATAACAGCCTTTTGCAATTCTACACTTTTAAAAAAGCTCAATAAAGGTGCATATGAAGTGGTACCAACTGAATTACAAAAATGGACAAGAGTAGGAGGAAAACGTATCCAAGGTCTTGTCAATCGCCGAGCAGCCGAAGCAGGATTATGGGCGAAAGGATCTCATGTTGCTCCAAATTATCATGTAGTAGAATCAGAAGGTGTAACAGGTATTTGCAAAGTAGAAGCTCTTGCACCAATCATAGGTTCTTTTTCAGGGCTTGGAGGGCTTTTTTCAGGAAATGGTCCTGTTCAATGGGTTTTAGCAGGCATTATGGTTTTAGCTGCTTGTACAGCTATGGTATACATTGCTAAACGCTTTCAAGAACACCGCCTATGATCTTATGGATAAAAAAATATCTAACAATGACATCAGTGACCATAGCAGCTTTTCTTATAGCTTTAGTGAAAGCCTTTTTTCTTGGGAAACAAGTTGAGAAGCAAAAGCAAACAAAGGAAGCTTTCAAAATAGGACAACACGGCTTAAGGTAGAAAATGAAGATTAATAAGAAAACTGATGCTGCTATGCGTACTAAGCTTTCTAACTGGCTGCGCGACGAATGAATGAACTTCTTGTATTGGATGGCTGCCAATTTATTTGAATCGACAAGATATCAATGTGATTAGTCCAAATTTGGCGAGAGATATTTAAAACATAATGAACAAGGTGCTGGTCTATGTGGTTGGAGGCATAAACGGAAAATAAAGTGCTAAGGATACAATTCCTCTGAAAGATTAATCAATGAAAAGATTTGAAAGAGGTCGATATATTCAGATTAAAAGTAAAAGAACTTAAAGGATAAAAACGCTCTGGTGGTCGATAGGATTTAATTAGAGTGACGGAGATGTCTGAGTTGAAGCGAAAGGATTCAACAAGGTTATATTTGTATAAAGTGATTGAGTCTATTGGTGTATTCCAAGAGCATCTTTGTTATCCTACTAAAGAAGATGAGAAAAGATTTTACGGATTGCACTGCTGTCGTCGTTCAAAGAACTAATGATACTCAACGTTCTGTCTTCAACAAAATAGGATTTGGCATGCTTAAGAAAAACAATCCACGGGATTGTATAATGAACAATGGACAGCTTTTATGTGATTTGTGAATGACGTTGTTTCAGCTTTCTAATTGTAATAATGATGTTGAAGATAAGACAAATAGTTCCGCACGGTATCTGCTTTTTCATGCTAAAGTGGCGCAAAAACATTGTGAGTGATCTTGGCTGTTAATTTTTCTGTAGTAAATTCCCTATGTGGGAAATAACATGCAACTCTAGTGGAGAAAACCAGAAACCGTTTTTACCTTCATTTTTTAACTCTGCTTTTTTGCTTTCAAAAGTCGCTTTTGCAGTTTCTTGAAAAATATTGCTTTGCTGTTTTAAGATAACTTGTTCCTGAAATAAAATGGGACCATTACCTTCTTTTAAAACATCACTCTAATATCTTGCAAACTCATATGCTGCTTTTAGAGAAAGTTTGTAACAGAACCGTGCCTTTCACGGCATTTATTGTGATGTGTATAACGGAAAAATTAAGAGCGTGTATTATCTTTTTGAACATTCAACCACTGTCTTACTTCATCACAATATTTACCTTGAGGAGACACTTTATACAAAAGATGCTGATAATCTATAAATCTCCCTCACCTAATTCACCTTCTCGTTCATCCTTCTATGCATTGCCCGTCCACCTTTTAAACCACCTTAAATTTTTGATATAGAATTTTTTCTTTAATTTTTATTGAAACATAAAAATGATCCATACCAATCTCACCTCTATGCATCTTTATACACTTTGATTCTTGTTTCTAAAGCCCAGTCTGCCAGCGTATCATACTGTTTTTTATATGTAATATATATTTTTAGATTTATTCGTAATTTGTTAGAAAAGTTTCTATATTTTGATAGCAAATCTTCTATCAGTTCACTTTTTGCAAAAGATTCTGAAAGGATTCTCAAAAAGTCCGCAAATTTAAAGACTCTTTAATGCGTATTGTTTCTTTTTTAGAAATCAAAATTGGTGGTGCCCTATTCCTTACCAGAAATTGTATTATTTGAAGAGCAATCTGTATAAGATGGTGTAATCTCTTTTATGAAATTAACTAAAGTTTTTTGAATTTCTAGCATATTGTTTAAAGACAAAAGAAACCTCCCTTTTATTTATACAAGCAGCTTAGACATCAGCTGATAATTCTCCCGCTTATAAAAATCTTTTCTGGAATAACCTTCAAAACCACAATAAAGTGGTGAAAGATAAAACAAGTTTTTTAGATGATCATAACGCACAATAAAATCAGACCAGTTTAAATGTTCAATGCTAACACCTGCTAAACAGAGGCAAATAAGTTTTAGCACGCCTTCAAATTGGAAAGACTTAAACCCACGCGCTACGACGGATTCCAACTCTCATCGTACGATTTACCTTCCCTCCAAAACTTAATCGCTGTAAATATAAAAATCTTGAAGCCCATTCTAAATCCGTGAGAGTTGTTGGGTCTTACTGTATTAAACGTTGAAACTCCTCACAGCTACTCATCTGAAATGCTAGATTTTTCATAAAAGGACGATAGTGACGTTGTAACATCCCCCAAAAGTTTACGACATCACCGGAGAGATTATTGCTAATTTCAGGGGATAGAATCAATTTCTGCTCAAAGAAAATCCCACCCATACCAACAAAAAGATTTAGTCTACATGCTATGAGGAATGTCCTCAATAATTTTGATAATTTTTTTAGTCAAATTTCTTTTGTTACCAATATCAGCAGCAACTGGTGTGGAATTAACATAATTATAATTTTTTATTTTAAAATGTATCCCTCATTTTTTACATTCTTTTATCTATCTTAGCCTTCTTTTCACAGCTTCAAGTGATAAAAAGTAACTGCAATGTTAAGTTGTCTTGCATCGAACAAATTGCTCGCAAACTATCCCTATTGGCTAGATGACAACACATCCTCTATTTAAAGAAAGAAAAAATTTTCTTTTTTATTCAGCGATAAAGTAAATATTATCCAATTACTTATGAGAGTAATTCGATCAAATGGAAACTGTAATTTTTTCCACTCTGAGTAATCCTGTACCCGCTTATATAAGTTTAGGAAAGCGCGCTGTTATGAATATTCACAAAAATGCTGCAAAAATTGATATCAGAAAAACTTCTGTTTAAAAAAGGGAAAGATGTTCTCTTACTTGCTACTGAAGAACCTGTTCAGATTTGTCTTGATATTGCTGTAGAGCTTCAAAAAACATAAAGTTATCCCAACGTTTACAAGTGTGCCAACAATTCAACTTTGAGATAATATATCTGTGCTAGAGTTATGCCAATCTCACCAATCTGTTGTTGTCTATGAAGAGCATAGTATCAATGGAGAAGCCTAGAGATGCAATTGTTAAATCCCTTATAGAACAAAACGTTCTATGCCAATTTGTATCATTAGGAATACCTAACGACCCCATCTGTAATAAAAACAAACTGGATTTTTTTAACAAATTATGAAATCAATAGAGAAAGCATAAACAGTGTTAGCAATGACATACTATACAAAAAATATTTAACTGCTTCCTAATATGTTCGCCAGTTCAAAAACATCATAACTCATTGAGGATGCAAGAAAATAAGAAAGAAAAACATTAATTCACGCAGTCTTGCTCTCAGTAAACGAGCTTTTTTAAAGATTGTATGGGTATTTTTTTCATTGCTTAAAAATGTACTCCATAAAAACAATATCATATCCATATAATAATTACCCAATAAAATTAATATAAATAATATATAGATTATAGAAATATTATTTATTAGATCTATTTTTTATTATAATTATAGATTACAATAAACACATATTGACATTTTTAATAATTTTATTTATATGCCATAATTAATATTGTTCTATATTAAAATAAAACTAAATGAAGTTTATAAATTTACGTTTTATGATAATGTGGGAAAGAAGTAATTAACATGTTATATTTTTATATATAGGAGAGAAAAATGCTCGCAGCATTATTTATATCTATTTTTTCTATATCAACAATTGTTTTACCTTTAATATCAGCGCTTGTTCCTTTTTATCCATAGAATGAGCTTTTAATAAAATAAGTAAAAGATGTATGCAATGTTATTAGTGTTTTTTTTGTGTTTATTATTATTAAGATTTTTGCGTTAAATATTATTGTATTTACGGAGTATTATTTTAGTTACTGAGTATTTTATGTGATTTTATAGAGGAGCTTTTTGATCTTTTCTATTTAACTTTAACTGTCAACATATTTGTAAAATATATAATTATGCTCCTCTATAAAAAGACTTTCTTTTTCTGAAAGCAGTAAAAATATTGCTTTCATTGCTTAAAAACATCTATATTTACTAAACTCTTGCGTGTAATATCTTTAATTGTCTGAGTACCGGTCAGTGTCATAGCTACCCGCATTTCATTGGCAAAAAGATCAAGGAGATGCATAACACCTTTCTTACCTGCTGCTGCAAGCGCATAAACAAAAGCACGGCCAATCATAACAGCATCCGCACCTTGTGCTATCATGCGGACAACATCAAGACCAGAACGAACACCTGAGTCCGCTAAAATAGTCAAATGATCCTTTACAGCATCCGCAATTGCAGGCAACGCTCGTGTTGTTGATAATACACCATCAAGCTGACGTCCGCCGTGATTAGAAACAACAATACCATCCGCACCAAATTTTACTGCTTCTCGTGCATCTTCTGGATCAAGAATACCTTTCAAAATCATTTTTCCTTTCCAAAAATCGCGAATCCATTGTAAATCATGCCAACCAATTGATGGATCAAAATTTGCACCAAGCCAACCAACGTAATCATCTAATGCAATTTTCTTTTTGAGATAAGTGGAGACATTTCCAAGATCATGGGGGCGCCCCATAACACCAACGTTCCAAGCCCAATATGGATGAGTAAACGCTTGTAAAAAACGACGTAATCCAGCATAAGGACCAGACATCCCCGAATGCGCATCACGATAACGCGCACCAGGAACTGGCATATCAACTGTAAAAACCAACGTGCGTACACCAGCTAACCAAGCCCGTTCTAGTGCATCACGCATGAAACCGCGATCTTTGAGAACATAAAGTTGAAACCAAAATGCACCTCCAACCGCTTCTTGCACTTCCGCAATGGGACAAACTGAAACAGAGGATAGAGTAAAAGGAATCCCTTTTGCCGCTGCGGCACGCGCTGCTTTTACCTCTCCACGACGTGTATACATGCCCGTTAGCCCAACAGGTGCAAGTACAATCGGTAAATCAAGTGTCTGATCAAAAAGCTTGATTGAAAGATCAACTTCACCAACTTGCCTTAGAATCCTTTGACGCAGTGCAAGAGCTTGAAGATCTTTACAGTTACGTCGCATCGTTTCTTCAGCATAAGCCCCACCATCAATATAGTGAAAAAGAAAGGGAGGAAGACGACGCTTTGCTGCCTTACGATAATCAAGTGTTGAAGAAATAATCATTGATGGCACCATTGTTCCTAAATGAAAAGAGAAGATATCCTAAAACGCATAAAAGCGAATCCGTGTACCTTCCTACTCGATATTCTCCCAAAACGCTCTATTGAATAGATAGAAGCAACAGAGATTGCAACTTTCTAAAAAAACTAATTGATAAAAACAATGTCTTTATTTCTCCTATCCAAATTTAAAATCTCACAGTATGGGGTATCATTAATAACGTATCCACTCATATATTGTTCATGTGCAATTGAAATGTTATATTTTCTTTAAACGAACACCTCTTCGAAAGCGATTGCTCCGCAGCTTAATTAGTTATAATTTAAAGTCGTTTCTCCCTCCACAGGTCCTTACATTATAGGTTATAAGAATATAGATAATATAGAGCCTGTAGTCATTAAGTATAAACCATAATCTCCCCTAAAAGATAAAAAAATTCTTTATTAATACTGGAAATAAAGCTGTCGCATATATCCAGAAATCTTCTTATATCAATACTCAAAACTGAGACTTGTTACTTACTTCATGAAAGTTTATAAAAATATACAGTGCCTAATTCACATAAAGCATAAAAAAAATTTTAACGTTCATACGAGTAGAAGCTCTCCATATTGAATTGAATAATTTTCTAGCAATATTTTATATCTTGAAGCTATAAATGAGTTACTAAAAGTAGAACAATTTTTATTAAAAAAATTGTTAATAAACTGTAGTGCAAAACTTCTTTATTGGCTCTTAAGGATAATTTTTATACGAAATAAAATATACTGGTCATTCAAGCTCTAGAAAAATGGAGCAATAGCAGCATCCAATCTCGCATGTTTACTTTGAAAAGCAAATACGTTACTGTTATATTGAATTTTAGTAATTTATTGATTTATTATAATCAATAAATACGAATAACATATTGAATATAGTAAAATTCTTTCATTTTAGATTTTTTCATGATGAAATAATCAAAACTATTCTTTTGCACATCATAAACGAAGTTCCTATAGATACAACCTCTTGAAAAAAAGAAATAAAAATGCCTCTCAAATGCAAGGGATGCAATAACTTTGGAAACTAAAAATAGAATGAATGGCGCCGGTTTTGCGAAGAACAAAATTTTCTTTTATCCAAAATACACTTTCTGCATACATGTTATCAAAATTCGTAGTTTCCAACTCATTTAAAATGCTTGGACAACTTTAAACCCTGTGCTTGATAATGTGATCCAACATCATGTCCATAAAGGGTTGATGGTCGATTAAGCATATGCTCATAGACCAAACGGCCAATCATTTGACCATGCTCTAAGATAAAAGGAACTTCATGGCTCCGCACTTCTAAAACCGCTCTTGCTCCTTTTCCACCCGCTTCCACATGCCCAAATCCTGGATCAAAAAAGCCTGCATAATGCACCCTAAACTCACCAACTAAAGGATCAAAAGGAGTCATTTCTGCGGCATAAAGCGGAGGCACATGAACAGACTCTCGTGAAACTAAAATATAAAATTCATCAGGATCAAGAACCAACTCCCTTTGACCACGATCAAAAAGAGGTTCCCAAAAATCTAAAACGTGGGCAACAGCACGTTTATCAATATCAATAACACTTGTATGATGTTTACCACGATAACCTATAAGCCCGTTTTCGTCTCCCTTTAAATTAATGGAAAGACCAATACCACCAGCGCTAATATTAGGAAGATCCTCCGATATCAGTGTTTCTTGCTTTTGCAAAGTGTGTAACTCAACTTCATTTAAATAACTTTGCCCTTTTCTAAACCGAAGCTGTGATAAATGTGAGCCTTTATGCACCAAAATTGGAAATGTGCGTGGACTAATTTCCAAATAAAGTGGACCATGATAACCAGCACAAATTTTATCAAACTCCTGAGCGTTATCCGTAATGACACGCGTAAAAATATCTAATCGGCCTGTAGAACTTTTGGGATTGGCAACAGCAGATAAAAATTCTGGTAAAGCTAAACTTTCCAAAAGAGGAACAATATAAACACACCCCGTTTCCAAAACGGCTCCGTCTCGTAAGTCAAACTCATGCAACTTTAACCGTTCAAGCTTATCCAAAACTTTTGTATTAGGACCCGGCATAAAAGAAGCACGTATACGATAAGCTTTCTCCCCTAAACGAAGATCAAGGCTTGCTGGTTGTATTTGAGATCTATCAAATGGATACTGAGCCTTGAGAAAGTTATTCTCAATCAGAGCTTGTATATCACTATCTGCTAAAATACCGCTTATACGCGCCATATATATTGCCTTCCCTTTTTACATTGTTTCTTTTTTGACCTAGATGATAAATTGGTGCAAGCTATTTTAAGGTGATAAAAACTATTTTTTCTGTTTTTTCCAACCAATTTGTTAACATAAAATAAAATAGGAGGTATTGTAAAAATAATACCTTCCATACTCTCTTATTCTTGAATGTCGCGCAAATGATGTTATCATAATTTTTTATAGAAGCCTTAAGATTCCTGTTAGAATTTATTATGATTATACGCCATCTTAGCGAAAATATTATTAATCAAATCGCCGCTGGTGAAGTTATTGAACGACCAGCAAATGTTGTCAAAGAACTTGTTGAAAACGCTATTGATGCTGGTGCAACACGCATCGAAATTATTACAGCAAATGGTGGAAAAAATTTTATAAAGGTGAGTGATAATGGTTATGGAATTCCTGCAGATCAGTTAACTTTAGCAGTTTCTCGCCATTGTACCTCAAAGATTACCGATGACGTACACAATATCTGCTTCCTTGGGTTTAGAGGAGAAGCCCTCCCCTCTATTGGTTCTGTTGCTAAACTTAAACTCATTTCACGAACAAAAGATGCTGAGAGCGCTGCTGAAATTTCCGTTACTGCAGGAAAAATTGTAGGACCCAAACCAGCTGCTGCAAACCTTGGAACAATTGTTGAAGTTCGTGATCTTTTCTTTGTCACGCCGGCACGATTAAAATTTATGAAAACCGATCGGGCTGAAACAAATGCTATTAGCGATATGATTAAGCGAATTGCTATCGCATTTCCACATATCCGCTTTTCTCTTTCAGGACTAGACAGAACATCTATGGAACTGTCCGCTACAGAAAATAATATTCAAGGACAATTGCAACGTATTACGCAAATTATGGGAAAAGAATTCGCCCCTAATAGCATCGCACTGAATGCTAAACGCGAAGCAGTGCGCTTAACGGGTTTTGCCTGTTTGCCATCCTTCAACCGAAATAACAGCCTTCATCAATTTGCTTATGTTAATGGGCGTCCCGTGCGTGATAAATTTCTATGGGGCGCTATCCGAAGCGCTTATGCTGATGTCATGACACGAGATCGTTATCCTGTCGCTATTCTCTTTATTGATCTCCCACCTGCTGAGGTAGATGTTAATGTACATCCAGCCAAAGCTGATGTACGATTCCGTGATCCAGGATTAATTCGTGGTTTGATCGTTGGAGCTATTCGTGAAGCATTACAGCAATCTGGTATTCGTCCTACTTCAACCCGTTCTGAAGCAACGCTAGCTGCATTTCAAATACAAAAACCATTGGCACAACAACCGTTAGGCAATTTTAAGAACACGTACCAGTCCTCTTCTTATAGCCCACAGCCTCATCATTTTGCCACCGCTTCAATGGTTCACAAACCATTGGATATTACTAGTTCTTCTGGTTTAAAAGAAGATGCTACTCCTATTATGGAGGGCTTAAATATACCAAGTGGAGATGCATACATTCCAAACACTACATCTTCATCAGAAGAGTTATCTTATCCATTAGGAGCGGCCAGAGCACAAATCCATAAAAACTATATTATCGCCCAAACACAAGATAGTTTGATCATTGTCGATCAGCATGCAGCTCACGAACGATTGGTTTATGAAGCACTCAAAAATGCACTTTATTCCAAACCGCTTCCTTCACAGTTATTACTTATTCCTGAAATTGTAGAACTCTCTGAAGAGGATGCAACATGCCTTTTAACCCACAAAGATGCTTTGCAAAAATTTGGATTAGGAATAGAACCATTTGGACCAGGAGCAATTGTTGTGCGTGAAACACCTTCCATGTTAGGAGAGATCAACGTCCAAGCCCTTATTAAAGATCTCGCAGATGAAGCCGCTGAATATGATACAACAAACAATTTAAAAGCAATGCTTGATTATGTTGCAGCAACGATGGCTTGTCACGGTTCAATACGGTCTGGGCGCCTTTTACACCCCGAAGAAATGAACACACTGTTGCGACAAATGGAGGCAATACCCAATACAAGTACATGTAATCATGGACGCCCTACTTATATTGAACTCAAATTGGCAGATATAGAACGGCTTTTTGGCAGAAAATAAACTCTTAACCATTTTGACAAGAAAAATATTTTTAAATTAACTCTCGACTTTATAATATATCTTATGGCACTTTTCCTGAATCTCTTGTATCAGTAAAAAGGAGTTATAATGTTTTCCGATAGTGAACGCGAAGCAAAAATTCATTATTCTAATAATGGATATGACATTATAGAATATGGTTCCTATACCATTTGTGCTGTTAGCGGACAAAAGATCCCTATAGATGATTTAAAATATTGGAATCATCACCGCCAAGAAGCATATGCTAGTTGTGAAATCTCCTATAAGCGCGAACTTGAGTGCAACCCATATCTCAAGCAATTGTTAAAAACAAAAGAAAAATAAACCCTCGAAAGCTATAAATTTAGCCTTTGCCTCTTAGACAAGAAAACTCAAGGGAACGTTTTCTAAAGCGGGTCATGACCTCCTCAAGGACTATGCGACAGAAGTCTTTTTGAACAAAATCGACATTCACATCAAAGACAATAAGATTTTTCAAATCTTTTTGCGTGTGAATTGTCTGTATACGGGTATAATCTTTAGCTGTTGTTGCTAGCCATAAATTGTGCATTTTAGCCTTTTGTATAAGGATTTTTAAATTTTCATCTGTGAAAAAATAGTGGTCTGGATATATGTAAGTTTGCACCACATGACCAGACAATTCTTTAATAGATTTAAAAAATTTATCTGGATTGCCAATCCCAGCAAATGCCAAAAATGATTTTCCTGAAACCTCATCAGAGGCACTGGCTTTAAGATGAGCACGATATAAAGGCTTTCCAGTACGAGACACAAGAAAAGCAACATTATCAGGCGCATCGGAGTGACCAACCAATAAAACACTATCCATAAAAGAAAATTGCGTTTTTAATGGTACGCGCAAAGGTCCTGCTGGAAAGACAGCTCCATTACCAAAACCGCGCATCGCATCAACAACGAGTAACGTATAATCCATATAAAGACGGCGACTTTGAAATCCGTCATCCATTAAAATAAGATTACATCCCTCTTTTTTCAGCCGTTGTGCCGCTGCATAACGATTAGGTGATACAGCTACCAAAGCATGCCGTGCAAGTAAAAGTGCCTCATCTCCAACATTGTGTGGAGTATCATATTTCTCATTTACAAGATGTACCCCTTTAACTGATCCACCATAACCACGTGATACAACACCAGGTACGAAACCAAGTTCTTTAGCCACTTTGGTAAAAGCAATAACAACCGGCGTTTTACCCGCACCGCCACATGTAAAATTTCCAATACACAAAACTGGCAAATCAATCACGGGAGGCTGTCTTGCCATAAAACGACTTGAAAAATAACCATACCCCCATGAAACTGGAGCTAATACAAAACGCAAAAAGCTTTTATTTTTCCACCAAAAATGGGGGGCGCTAATATGCATATCTACCCTGACGCTGACGTAAACCTGTTTGTATTACAAGGGGTTGTAAAAATGGATCTAAAATCTTTAATGTGCGCTCAAGTGCACCTGCCATATTTGTCGCCACTTCATGAGCCTTATCAACCATTTCTTGTCGCAATGTTTCATTTGTTAAAAGCTTATACACCTGAATAGCAAGCTGTTTTGTATCTTGAACCATATATGCTGCATCATGCGTTAAAAATTGTTCGAACATCTCTTGAAAATTTGAAACATGGGGCCCTGTCAAAATAGCGGAACCAAGCAAAGCCAATTCCAATGGATTGTGTCCACCATTTCCACATAACGACTTACCAACGAAAGAAACTTTCGATAAGCGAAGAAAAAGACCCATTTCTCCAATTGTATCTCCCCATAAAATATCGGTATTCATGTTTGGAACAGCATCTCTACTCCTACGAATAAAACGTAATCCCTTATTGTCGCATTTTCTGATAAGATCTTCTGAACGTTCAGGATGACGAGGCACAATAATTGTTAATAAATCTGGCAAATAATTTTTAACAATCTTATGGACCTCAAAAGCAATTTCCTCTTCCCCTTCATGCGTTGAAACAGCTGCCCAAACTGGGCGATTGCCGATAGCATTACGATAACGTGCAAGCAATGCTTGATTTTCAACCAGAAAAACATCAGCCTTGAGATTACCAGAAAACGTAACAGATTTTACGCCAAGTGTATGGTAATAAGCTACATCTCTTTCGTTTTGACCAATCGCCAAATCAATATCCTTAAAAATATGTTTGGCAAGAACGCGTCGTTTTTGCCAAGCTTTAAAAGAACGTTCAGACATATGGGCATTAACCAAAATCTGCGGAATACGCATTTTTGCAAGTTCTTTAATACGAAGGGGCCAAATTTCTGATTCACAAATCAAGACGAGATCAGGCTTCCAATGACTAATAAAACGGCGCACTGCAAAATCTAAATCCAAAGGAGCATATTGATGAATCAACCTATTACCAAAATGTTTTTTCACAAGAGTAGAAGATGTTACAGTCCCAGTTGTCATTAATACATTGATTTTTAATGATAAAATATAGTTTACAAGTGGAACAAGTGCAAGTGTTTCTCCAACACTTGCTGCATGCAACCAAACTAACGAACCTTGGGGACGTACATGAGAACTTTTACCTAAACGCTCTTTTTTGCGACACCACTCTTCTTTTCCACGAATAGCACGAAAGAACAAATAAAAAGGAATAACAGGACATAAGAAAAAACCAATCATCCGATAGCTTAAAAGAGCCGTATGTGCCTTTAATTCTACCATTTAAATCACCTCATCCAGCTACTTTAAGATATCTATATGCTTATTTTGTTAAAAAATTCATCAACACTATTAGTTACATCCATATTTTTTTAATATCATCCATATCTTGAATAAAAAACGCTTCACCCATGAGAAAATTCAATACATAAAGGACAAAAAACGTAATTTTATCGCCATATTTTTTTTAAATTTTCCTATAAAGATAACATATACAGATTATTTAAATCTCTTTTAATGAAATTTTGTATCACTTCATTCTGCACCCTATGAAAAGTCTTACTCAAAAAATAACAAAGCTACATTTCAGTCGATTATAATTTTGAGAATATAAATGATAAATATCATACAACCTATAACATAGATTATATCAATTTTTTTCAGCTCACTGAATAAATACTTCTTATGATTTTAGTAAAAATTTGAATTTTGCACGTTGATATTTTAGAGAAAAAACTTATTTTTACATATGTTAGGTATTATCAATTTTTCAAAAAATAATCCATATAAATATTACAACCTATATAAATACAACAAATAAAATATGTTTAAAAGAAAGCCCAATCTCTATAATTTCATTTCAATAAAATGAATATGTAAAACTAATCTTAAAAAAACTTTTGAGCGGTATAAAGTTCTCATTTTAAATTGTGATATAATCTCTTAAAGGTAATCCAGAAAAATCTAATCTTGTTTAATAGAAAATTTCTTAAAAGTCTTAAAGCAATTTAAATAAGAGTTTTCAAAATTTTAAATCCTCTCTTTTCAGGAAATCGCATGGTATATTATTCCTTTTAAGGTTGTATATAATCAACGCAAAATGATTAATTTATAGATTGTAGTTTTAAACGAGTACTCAAGAAATCCTTATGAGGTAAATTAACTTCATCAATCTATTCAGTTTTTCTAAGTTTCTAATTTTGGTAAGTTTCTAACAACTTTCATGGTTTCTAAGCTTATAGTGATAACTTGTTGGAAAAATTCCAATGGATAAGTAGGGAGTGCTAATAATCTCAACGAAGTAGTAATTGGTATCATTAATAATGCTACTCTTTTTATTAATCTGAACGCATTAATGTTTCATACTCCATTCAAAAGCAGAGTGACTATTCACAATATAATCATAAACTTCGAGTGATCGCTCGTCATGATAATATTGCTGTTGTAAATAGGTTAATAGAACTGTCTTGAATTTTTATTAAGCGTAAAGATGGTGGTATAACAATGGATTTTATACCTTGCACGGACACCATTATGAAATGTGCTTGGGTGCCTTGAAAGATGTTTCCTTAAGAAAACATATGAATTTTAAATAACAAGCATATTTTTTTACGGCATTCTATTTTACCCAAAGAACGTACCTATGAAAAGGACGACTAAACAAAAGCGTGAAACAATCTACAAGCTATGATGACCAAATATTCAAGCTTTATTCTACATCGCCTAACTCAGCATCAAGACACTGATGCAAATCTACAATGTAATAACGTTGTAATGCATTATCTACACTGCTTTGTGCTTTTGCCTGCCATGCTTCTTTAGCCGATTGATAATCTGAGAAAATACCAACCACATCTAAATCATCAGGATTCTTAAATTGATTACTGTTAAGATTTTTTAATTCCCCACCAAATACAAGATGTAAATATTGTTTTTTTTCTTTGGTTTCAGTCATATGTGCCTCTATATCATTTAGATTATTTTAGCGTGCTTTTACGTGATTAAACTAACTTTGTTTGACGAACAACATCTATCATATCTTGACAGCAATTATTTTTACCAGCAATTAAAAGTCCATATTGGTAAGGTTCAATTCCATAAGATAGTAAAGGGGCATCAAGCGATAAAAAACACCCTCCACACTCCTGCAAAATAAGGTCAGCAGCGGCAATATCCCATTCATGACAATTCGGACGAACTAATACGATATCAATTTCATCTTGAGCAACAAGGACAATACGATAAGCAAGAGAAGGAAGATAATGGTAAAGACTAACTCGATTGAGAAAATCATCTGGTAATTTTTGTGCGAGCGATTTATCAAGCGAAATTTTATATTTTCGATGCCCCCCCGAAGTTAAACGAGGAAGTTTTACCCCATTTAATGTTGCCCCTCCACCCGTTACAGCTGCATAAATGTCTCCTTGAGCCGGACATTGTAGAACGCCCACAATAGGACGCCCATTCTCAATAATGGCAACCGAAATACACCAATAAGGACTGCCAGAAAGAAAACCTCGTGTTCCATCAATAGGATCAACCACAAAGGAGCGTTCATAATCTTGTTGTTCTCGATTATCTTTTGTTTCTTCTGAAATCCATCCATAATTTGGACGCGCTCCAAGAAGCTTCTCTTTCAAAAAATGATCAACAGCAAAATCTGCCTCACTGACCGGTGAATTACCTTCTTTAATCCAAACATCCAACGTGCATCCAAAATACCGCATTGCTAAATCTCCTGCCTCTCGACAAACATCACGCAAAAGATTTAAATCAGAAGAATGATGCGTGTTATTTTCCTGCAAGTGTCATCCCTTCAATTAACAATGTTGGAGCCGCCGTACCATAACGCCGATCAATATCATTGGCAGGTGTTAAATGTGCTAACATATGAAGCAAATCAGAACCTAGCGTTACTTCACTCACTGGATAAGCAATTTCACCATTTTCAATCCAAAAACCGGAAGCCCCACGACTATACTGACCAGTAATAAAATCAATGCCATGACCGAATAATTCGGTCACATAAAATCCATTTCGCAAATCTTTTATCATATCACAAGGCGATACTAAACCTGGTTCAATAGCAAAATTTGTACTTGTCGGCTGCACTAATGATGCCGAACGCACACCGCGTCCATTTGTTTTAAGTCCCAATTCACGTGCTGTAGCTGATGAAAGAAGCCAATTTTTTAAAATACCATTTTCAATAATATTGAGTGCTTGCCCCTCTACCCCTTCTCCATCAAAAGGATGAGAAGCATTTCCACGTAATCGCAAAGGTTGATCGGTTACATTAACATTAGGCTTCATCACTTCCTTGCCTAGGAAATTCTGTAAAAGACTTGTTTTACGAGCCACAGAGGCTCCATTGACCATAGATGCGATATGCCCTGCAATTCCGCGAGCCGTACGCGGATTAAAAATAACATCAACACCCCCAGTCGCCGCACGAACTGCACCCAAACGTCGAACAGCACCAAACCCTGCATTCTTTCCAACAGTTTCTGCTGCCTCTAAATCAGAAAAATGTAAGGCTGTTGTATAATCATAATCCCGCTCCATTTGTGTTCCTTCACCTGCAAGAGCACTACAAGAACGTGAAAAACAACTGGAGCGATAGGCTCCACAAAAACCATCGCTGGTCACAAGAATAAACCCACTACGGCCATAAGCTGTTGCAGCGCCACCAGAATTACTTACACCTTTAACATCAAGAGCTGCTGCCTCTGTTTTTAAAGCATCTTCTGTTAAAAAATGACTACTTGGCACAAAATCATCAAAAAGATCAAGATCTTTAGGAGACTTAACCAGACACTCTTTATCTGCCAAACCTTCAAATAAACTATCGGGAGAAGCTTTAGCCATCGCAACAGCACGTTCCGCAAGTTCTTGCGGATAAGACGCTAAATTAGCAGAAACACTTGCTACTTTTTTTCCAACAAAAACCCTTAGAGTAAAATCATTGCTCTCTGCTGCTTCTGTTGATTCGACTTTCCCAAAACGCACTGATACACTGGTAGAATGAGCATGAACAATAACGGCATCAGCAGCATCTGCCCCAGAACGCCTTGCTGCTTCAACCAATGAAACAGCTTTCTCAATCTGGTTTTTGTCAGTCATTATAGACTCCCTGAAATATTTTATTATTTACATTGATAAGCACTCTGACAAATTTATATAAATCAGAATATACTCTTGTATGTTTATTCATAAGATTACGCATATTTCATGCATTTTTTTCTTTTAATGCATCGAATAATTTCCCTTTTAGCTTCTTTATGAAAAGACGCAGTATGTCGTAAAATTTCTTTAGTTTCAAGATTTCTCATTGCCCCTTATCATTTTAGAAAACCCAATCTGTACTGATAATCAAATCAACCGAAAACTTGGCAATCAACAAAAGACCTAGCAATAACACTTGAATTTAAGTCAAAATCCTCAAAAATTCGAAAAGCATAAAACGACTTAAGTCACAAGCCTTATGTCCTCTGGATAGTGAAATAACTTCCTTCATTCCTATAGCACTCTTTAATTTCCAAGCAAGAATCAAGAAAATGCCTTATATTTGTGTATACTTCTTTGCTTCTATAAACTCTCTCACAATAAGATGGCAATCTTGTAAACAAAAAGACATAAACGGAATAAAAAATTTTTCCTTTCATTATGGTTTCAACAAAATGAGCAGTCATAAACTTCTTTACCCTCATGGACGTGGTATCACAAAGAACTCATTTTTTATATTTATCAGAAATAAGTTATAATCATAACATTCTCTCTCGTTTCTAATACGTCTAATCGAGAGCATCTCATTTTTTCATGCGGCATCCTTAATCGGTTATTTTGTTATTAAACAGGCATAATTTGACTGACTTCTTTTTCCTAAAATAAAAGTCCCAAAATACAGGATAGATTTTGATTTAAGAACTATACTCTTTCCCTTCCATTAAAAAATAAAGAAGCGTAGTATTGTCATAAAATGATAATTAATAAAACTTTTATATGAAACTCAACGTTGTATCTATCTTTCAATTCAATCTGCAATAAGCGTATTCTTCCAATTAATTTTGGCAAGTTTATCGCTCATAATTGTTTTAATAGATACAAAAATATTTGCAGAAACTGGGATATCTGTGCGCATTTTAAAAAATCGCTTTTTTAAACATTTAAACCAAATACATACAACGATACGAGATTAATTTTTACGAAAATTAAGGGAGGTTTTATTTTATCATCTAGAGCCTTTTAGAACTTCCACTCTCTAGAAAAGTGATCATCTTTTAATCAAAAAAACACTTTGATTTATAATCATAATTGATCGTTTTGTAATTTGCATAAAAGAATCAAATATCATTAAATTTTCTCCATTTTAAACTTATTTATGTTGAGGAAATCACAACTATTTGCTCTCACATCATGAATAGAGGTAATATTGATAAAACCTATTTAAGAAGAAGTCAAAATGCCTTTTATGAATGCTCCCAAATCAAAAACTATCGCAATACTAGAAACTGGCAAATATCATGACAATATCGACCTCAGATTCACAAGAGCAGAAATAAGCTTCTACAACTTTCTTTATTTTCAGTAAAAATGCGCACCTTATAAGCTTTTATATATTGAATAAAATTCAATGACTTTTATAAGATCTTTGGTGCAAAATTAATTTTCTCAGATGATTTGACTCGATTTCAACGACTAATGAAAAAACAAATCATAGCTCATCGATTTGCTATGTACTCATAACAAATTTTATTCTAACAAGACTAAGGTTTCTGCGCCTTTGTAAAGGTATTAACTTCTTTATAAATGCACCCCCTTACGAGATGATTTTGTTTTCAGTAAGAGCACGTCTGCTCATTTCAATCATTGCATCCCGAAGATGTAACTTAATTTTTGACCCTATAATCATTCCAAAGAAAGGAGAAAATAAACCAGACATGGTTACAGTATGACGAATTTTGTTATTTGAAGAACCCGATTTTGTTGAACAAATATATTCATGATCAAAACTCATACGTGTAAAAGGAAGTTTAGCATAATCAGAAAAGAAAACATTTTTTATAACTTTATCAAGTGTAAAAGTTACTGTAGGTCCCTTTCTAGGTTTCATGCGTCCTGTAGCCCCTTCTTTGAAAGGACCAGAAAGTTCTACCCACTCAAGTTCACTATCCCAACAAGGCCATGATGACACATCTTCCCATATAGCCCAAATTTGCTCAGCACTCGCTTCTGTGTTAATTTCTTCGCTATATATCCATTTAAACATGATAATCTTCCCTGTTTTAGAAATCATTTAGTTTTATTGCTTAAGAATAATATAAAAATTATTCTTAAAAATGTAATAACGATAACACACTTAATACTTTCAGATTTACTTAATATAATGATTAACTCACTAAGCGATATTAATAAAATAAACACACAAATGTTCAGTATAAATGAACACTATTGTCTACCTTAAATAGAAAATATCTGTTTTAAGTTCATACAATAACAAAGATAAAAGTTACGCACTATTTAGGATATAAATGCAGACTGCATAGTTGAAAGCTTTCAGCTGCTAATGAGATGTTGATGATTAATGTGCAACCGAAAGAAATTAGACAAAAAGGTATCATAACTGTTGTCGTGAAATATATATCCTATTGGAGAAAAAACATTCATCGGTAGTAAAGCTAATAATACACTAAAGCTTTGACAATGTGTTACACTTTTAATGTAGATGAAATTAACAAATCAGCATATAACTTACAAAAATTAGCAGCAATACATACTGCTAATTTAGGTCTAATAGCATTATACCTCAAAGCAATTTTTGGCTAGACAAAAGAACAGATGGCCCCTCTATATTAAAGGGCGTATATTGTAAAAACTCGCTCTTGAGGCTATAAAAAACTTCAAAAAAAATAAGAGATTGAGACAAAAAACATAATGAAATAAAAATTCATCAATTTCTTTAACATCAAAATCTTTTATTTACTTTCTGCTTAACCTTTTAAAAACCATATAAAATGAAGAAAACTGTAAAGAAGCATTTTTTCATCCTACCGGATAAAAACAAGAACTTTCTCAAGATGTAAGCGATCGTAATTTATAGAGACGGATTGCTGTCTCACCATAAAAACGCTCATCATCTAGATAAAAGACGTCAGGTAAATGAATCATTGTATCTTTCTTTTCTTCAAGTATGAAAAGTGTATCAGCTTTTGCCCACCCCCCTCGCAAAGCTTCTACGAAAGCACGTTCCCCTAAACAACGGCTATAGGGAGGATCAGCGCAGATAACATCAAATGGAAGCATAGTGCCAATATTGCCAAGTTTGGTCGCATCGCGACGCAAAATCCGTCCTATCGACTGTAATTCAAAGGCTTCTATATTTTTTTGAAGCAACGCCCGCCCCTCAACCGAGTTTTCAACAAAAACAGCCGCCTTTGCTCCACGTGAAAGTGCTTCGATGCCTAAAGCACCAGTACCAGCAAAAAGATCAAGAATACGTTTATTGGTCCAAAATTGTTCTTCACGGCTAGAAAGAATATTAAAAAGGCTTTCACGTGTACGATCACTCGTTGGGCGAATCGACTGATTAACAGGCGAAAACAAAACACGACCAGCAAATTTACCGCCTATGATCCGCAAGTGAGCCTCCAAATCGCTTCGAAGTTTTTCCACCATCCCTATGTGGTTTAGATTTTTTCATAGCACCACCAAACGATTTTACCTTTTTCTTTCTCTCAAAAGAATGCTCCTCATGTCCACTTTTTATCATTTTCTCTTTATCCTTGAAAAAGCGATCTTTCTTACCAAAGGGATGCGTCTCGTCATAAGATGTTTTGCCACGTTTTTGAACAAAACTTCCCCTCTTTTCTTTGTGTAACGGACTTTCTTTTAGTTTTTCCTTGCCTCGATGAAAGGATTTTTTACCATCCAAACCGCTCTTATGATCATGCGATTTCTCCTCACTATAGGAAGGCTTTCTACGTGTACTCTGGGGACGCGCACCAGGAGCCATCCAAACATTAGCACGGCGAGAACGCGGTAGAAAACGCTCTGCTTTTCCTTCCTCACTTTTCTCCTTCTTTACATTCTCATGAGACTTTGTACTTAATTGCGCGCGACTATGTTCAACAGAACCATCTCTTGGTCGGCGCCGTATCGCCCTTTCACTTGAGAAAACCCAACCATCATTTGCAACAGAAAGATCTTTCTGGCTTTGCTTTTCTGCAACAACTGCAGAATTTGAAAAGGGTTTCAGAATAGGAGCATCAAAATCTGCATTGGCTTGCATAATCAAACGCTCCCCCAACTGATCTCGTAACATCCGCCCTTTTAACTCTTGCACGGCTCCTTCTTCTAAATCAGAGAGATGAAATGGACCATAGGATACACGGATTAATCGATTAACTGATAATCCCAATGCCCCTAAAACATTCTTTATTTCACGATTTTTTCCTTCACGCAAAGCGACAGAAAGCCATACATTCGACCCTTGTTCACGTTCAATTGATGCTTCAATCGAACCATAAAAAATACCATTAATCGCAATACCATTTTTAAGGTTATCCAGCGCACTCTGTTTTACTCTTCCATGAGCACGGACGCGATATTTGCGGACCCATCCTGTTACAGGAAGCTCTAATACACGCGCTAAGCCACCATCATTGGTTAAAAGCAAAAGACCTTCCGTGTTAATGTCAAGCCTTCCAACAGAAAGAACACGCGGCATTCCTTTTGGTAAGTTACTAAATACTGTAGGTCTGCCTTCAGGATCACGGTTCGTGGTGACAAGGCCTGCTGGCTTATGGTAAAGCCATAAACGCGTTCGTTCTATAGGAGGTAAAGGTTTGCCATCAACTTTAATAACATCAGAGCGGCTAACATTAAAAGCAGGCGTTGTCACGACTGTACCATTCACAGAAATACGACCTGCAACAATCATCATTTCTGCATCTCGACGCGAAGCAATACCAGCACGCGCTAACCTTTTAGCAATTCGTTCACTCTCATTATTTTCATTCATTTGCGTTTCAAACCAATCTTTGCCAGTATGTTCAGAAAATTATTCACATGCACCATACCGCTTATCCTGAAAAAGGAAGTAGCATAATCATTTATCATTTTCTATCCTTTAACGACAATAATGTATCTGTCGACTTGCAAGTTTGTTTTAAACTCTTTAAAAATAGAGGTATTCCTTTCATTATAAAAGCGTAATAAATTATTCATTCCATAGCATTCCTTATCGAGATAACCTTTAGATTTTCTATACCTTCAGTAGAAAGAATATTATGACTTTGACGCCCATGGAAATAGCTCTTTTAGAAGCGCAAGGGGCTGCAAAAAAAGATGAAGTTCCCGTAGGTGCTGTCATTACACGTGGAAAAGCTATCATTGCACGCGCTGGTAACTTTATAAAATCTGCATATGACCCTACAGGACACGCAGAAATGCGCGCAATCCGTATGGCTTGCAAAACATTGCAAAGCGAAAGGCTTCCTGATTGCGATCTTTATGTAACACTTGAGCCTTGTGCTATGTGTGCTGCTGCCATTTCATTTGCACGCATACGACGTCTCTATTATGCAACAAATGATCCCAAAGGGGGTGCTATAGAAAATGGTCCACGTTTTTATCAGCAACCAACCTGTCATCACAAACCTGACATTTATTCTGGTTTTAAAGAAAAAGAAGCTGCTCAATTACTTAAAGATTTTTTTGTACAAAAGCGATACTAAAAAAAATTCTTCTTCCATAACTTTCACTCTTTAAAAACTATCCTATTTCTCAAACAAGATTATTAATACTTCTGATATATATAGCAAAAGCTACTTCAAAGCATTTTTTCTCTCTTTTAATCCTGCATATTGCTTCTACTAGATGATACATTCATTCATAAGAATAATTCATTATTTTATATAATAAAATATAAAGTCCAACATATCGTAGATATCCTCTCATTTCAAATTACATTGAAGCAATAAAAATCACTTTCTTGCATATCATAAGCGGGATTATCGTCTAGATAAAGAACGTTTTAGAAAAGATTAAAAATGTCTCTTATGAAGGCTCTCAAATGCAAGAATTGTCGCAATATTAGAATCTGGAAAATAAAATGATGGTATCAGATTTCTCCTTCCTAAGCATAAAGCTTCTGGAGCACAATAGATTTTACGTTATACTATCCACATGAGCGATGTTGTAAAATGAGCTTGAGAAATTTTTCGTGTTAGGAAACGCATAAGGACTCTCTCGATGCTGTTGTCATATTGCTATTTCATGAGAATAACACCCCTCCTACAGCAGCATTATAACTGTGCGTGAATGAGAGCTTGGTACCATAAGTAATTGGAAAAATACTTTACTTAAATATTTTGTTTTTCCCCTATCGACCAATAGGTGCAGTTTTTGCAGGTTGGCGATAACTTAAAGGTGGTTCAGTGAGGTAGCGACGGTATTTTGAACTTCCAACTTGTGCTCTCTGACGACGTAAATATTCCTGTCGTTGCTTTGCATTCAACTGTGAAGGATTTTCTGAACCAGCACCATTAACTGACGATCCTTTGTGAGGAAAAGGAGTATTTCCTTGATGCTTCTTCGATGCTGCCATTTCATTGACAGATCTATCTTGTTGCGGCACCGGCAAAAATCCGCGCGAACTAGGGCTTGGTATTACAAGTTTTGGATGAGGTTTCATAACAATCTGGCTGCTGTTATTTGTTGGTGTTAATGAAGTAATATTAGCAACATCTTCAAAAAACTGTATCGAAACTGGTTTATCGGTACCATAGGTAGGAGCGGATAAATTGCATCCCGTCAAAACAAAGCACATCCCTAAAATTCCTATTGGAAATATTTTTATTTCACGTTTTCTCACTGCCTATTCCATTCCCTAGGTGTATGGCTGATTAATATTCCCGTTATTTATGAGAGAACGGTCCATACACAAATTTCCCCCCTGCAGATAAAACAACGGAATTTTTCTCGTACCACAAAAAACTATATTCATCAATATGAGAAATTTACTTGCATTTAATCTAAAATTTTAAATCTTGCCAAGAATCTGCAATTCCCGCAAAGCAGCTGCATCACGAGCAGATACATCCGGATAGGCAGGATCACTCCCAACATCTTGTGTATAACGCCATGATCGAGCACATTTTTTTCCTAATGCCTTCTCTGGATATACACCAACACCTTCAACATCACTCAAAGTAAAAGCATCAGAAGGTATTGTATCCTGCGTAATTGTGAGTGCACTGGTAATACAGATCTCCGCCATATCCACATTTTCTAATGCTTCCCGTAAAGCCGGATTGGAAATAAAAACAATAGGAGCGGCTTCTAACGAGGATCCAATACGCTTATCAACGCGCTCAAGCTCTAAAGCACCTGTGACAACTTTACGGACCTGCCGAATTTTTTTCCAACGCTCAGACAAAGATTGGTTTTGCCATTCTTCTGGTACAGAGCGAAATTGTTCCAAATGCACCGATTGGCTTTCTGGGTAACGCTCTAACCAAGCTTCCTCCATAGTAAAAGGTAACATTGGAGCAAGCCATGTTACCATACGCTCAAAAATCTCACGGACAACCTGCAAGGAGGCCTTGCGTTTTTTTGATGAAGGCGCATCACAATAAAGAGAATCCTTGCGGATATCAAAATAAAATGCCGATAACTCAATGATTGAAAAATCCAATAATGCACGCATAATCTTTTTAAAATCAAATTCATCGTAAGCGCGATTAATCAACTGATCAAGTTCAAAAAGCCTATGCAATATAAATTTTTCAAGATCCGGCAGTGCGCCATAAGATATTTCTTCTCCATCATCATATGCTAAAGTTCCGAGCATCCAACGAATTGCATTGCGTAGTTTACGATACGAATCCACATTTGTTTGAAGAATTTTTTTGCCTAAACGCTGATCTTCCCAATAATCAGTTGTCATAACCCAGAGACGAAAAATATCAGCTCCAGATGTTTTAATGATCTCTTGCGGAACAACCGTATTGCCTAAAGATTTAGACATTTTCTTACCATTCTCATCCAAAGTAAAACCGTGTGTGATCACTGCCTTATAGGGAGAGCAAGCACGCGTACCACAGCTTTCCAAAAGAGAAGATTGGAACCATCCGCGATGTTGATCTGAACCTTCAAAATAAACATCAGCAGGCCATTTCAAATCCGCCCTATCTTCCAACACAAAGCTATGGCTTGCTCCAGAATCAAACCAAACATCCAAAATATCATAAACCTGTACCCAAGGCTCATGTGCACGCTCACCTAAAAAACGTTCACGTGCTCCTTCAGCAAACCATGCATCTGCCCCTTCTGCTTCAAAAGCCCGTAAAATACGCTCGTTCACACCTTCATCTTTTAGAATAACACCATCCTCATTCGCAAAAATACAAATAGGAACACCCCAAGAACGCTGACGAGAAAGAACCCAATCAGGACGATCTTCTATCATAGAAGCTAGGCGGTTTTGACCAGAAGACGGCACAAAACGCGTTTTTGAAACAGCTTCCAAAGCCCGACTACGTAAAGTTGAACCATCCCCAAAATCTTTATCCATTGAAATAAACCATTGTGGTGTATTGCGAAAAATAACGGGTTTTTTTGAACGCCAACTATGGGGATAGGAATGCTTTAAACGCCCCCGTGCAAACAATCGATCTGCTTTAATTAAAGCGTTAATGACCTCTTTATTGGCATCACCCATTTTTCCATTATCATCAATAACACGCGCAGGTCCTCCTTTACGATCTGATCCTAAACCTGGAACATCTTTCGTATAGAACCCTGCATCATCAACAGGAAACGGTATAGACGAATCAATCCCCGTTTGCTCCAGTAAGGACTTATAATCATTCCAAATTTCAAAGTCCTCACGCCCATGGCTTGGTGCTGTATGGACAAAACCTGTACCAGCACTCTCTGTTACGTGCGAACCATCAAGCAATGGAATTTTAAAGTTATACCCCCCAGCCAAACCTTTGAGTGGATGAGAAAGAACAAGAGCTTTCAATTCTTCAGCAGAAATAACACGCAAACGCTTCAAAACAAGTTTGGCTTTTTCTGCACAAATCATTGCTAAAGCGTCTGCAAAGAGAAGCTTTTCTCCCACTTGAGGACCAAAATCATTTTCAGCACTTTCAACTTCGTAAATACCATAAGAAATCTGTGAAGAATAACTCACTGCACGATTGCTTGGAATTGTCCACGGCGTTGTTGTCCAAATGACGACATAAGCACCATATAAATCATCAGAATTTGCTTCAAAAACAGGAAACTTAACCCAAAGCACCTCTGATTCATGATCATGATATTCAATCTCAGCCTCTGCCAAAGCCGTACGCTCTACAACAGACCACATCACCGGCTTGGAACCACGATAGATCTGATCTGACATAGCAAATTTTATCAATTCACTGGCAATGCGTGCTTCTGCATGGAAAGCCATTGTAGTATAAGGCGTGTTAAAATCTCCCATGACACCAAGGCGTTTAAATTCTTCACTTTGAACGGTTACCCAATGCTGTGCAAATTCACGGCATTCTTGACGAAACTCGTTAAGCGGTACCTCATCCTTATTTTTTCCTTGTGCTCGATATTTTTCTTCAATTTTCCATTCAATTGGAAGCCCATGGCAATCCCAACCAGGTACATAATTTGCATTAAAACCGCGCATTTGGAATGAACGGACAACCACATCCTTTAAAACTTTGTTTAAAGCATGCCCAATATGAATATGTCCATTTGCATAAGGTGGACCATCATGAAGAATATAAAATGGACGATCTTTTGCTTGTTGGCGCAATTGCGCATAAAGCCCCATATTTTCCCAACGCGCCATCAATTCAAGCTCTTTTTGCGGAAGCCCTGCACGCATAGGAAAATTTGTCTGTGGGAGATAAAGAGTTTTTGAATAATCTATTGTTTCATTTTTCACAGTCATTGTGAAATATTCCTGTCCACTTTTACGATTTCATTTTTGCATAACTTCCCTGAACCCTGCAACTCTGGTTTTTATCTATAGGGAAAGCCGAGCTTATCATTCGTATTAAGCAGCGATCAGGAAAATATATCATCACACTCTATGGGCTTTATCATGAAATTCACAAGAAAAGAAACCAAAAAGTGATCTTTTAAAAAATAAAGGCTCCACTAATAGTGGAGCCTCTTAGAAATTTACTCTTTAAAAAATTAGAATTTATAAGCTACACCAACGCGGAAATCATTGGTTTTGTAGTTAACTTCAAGTTTTTCCTTTGCAAATTTCTTTTTACCAAAATCAGAGTAACGATATTCTGCACGTACAATCACATTATCCAGAAGCGAGAAATCAACGCCACCACCAAGTGTGTAACCAATCATGGTTTTTGTTTCATCAGCTAAGTTCTTAGAAGAAACGACTCTTCCATCCTCATCCTTAACGGATATTGATACAGTGTCTTGGAACTGCCCATAAGCAATACCACCAGCAAGATAAGGCATAAAGCGATCAGCAGCAAAACCAATACGTACCCGTGTAGCACCACCCCAATTTTGTTTGAAAGTATGACTTAAAGTTTCAACTTCATCCTCTTGATCAAGACCAAGTTCAGAAGCCAGCTTTTTCATTTGTTCTATACCATATGCACTGGAATTGTTCTTATCCACCACTTGTGCACTTTGTGCACCGTGTCCAGCCATATTCTGTCCACCATGAGAACGAGAAGCATGTGGATTAGTACCCTGCGCATGAGCGCCAGAGCCATGCCCACCTGCATGAGATGCACCATACGAATTAGCATTTCCGCTAGCTCCACTTTGGGCTCCGCTTGTTCCATTGGAAGCTTTTGCTGGTTCAGAGGATGATCCTGATCTCGCGAGTACAAGTGTCCCTCCGCTCGGTACTGTTCTTTCTGCTGCTGATTGATTTGATTGTCCTGCTGCTGATTGTGACTGTTGAGCTGCACTTGCTGATTGAGCTGGTGCGGTTACACTAGATTTTACCAGTGTAGGTTGTACTCGTGCGGACCCTACTGATACAGTAGCTGATCGCGATGCTGACTGCACAGATGATTGTGATCTACCTACCCCACCTAACAATGCCCCTCCTGTATCTGATCTTCCCAATGAGGACGATGCCGCTTGCACTCTTTTAGGGGAGGTTGGTTGTGCTACTGACGATGCAGATGGTGGTTTTGAAACTCCTGATGTTCTTTCTACCGTCACTGTTTTTCCTACTGTTGTATTAGCACTGCCAGTATTTCCAGTTGTTGCTGCTTGATTTGATGGTGCTGCTCCTGCTTGTGTTCGTTGAACTGCATTTACTGATCCAGCTGGTGCTTGACTGGGTTGCGTTGCAGCAGATTGTTCTGACGCGGATCCTGCTACTGAAATCCCTACTGCTGTAGCTCCTGCACCAGCAGCTGTTCCTGACGCAGGGCTTGCTGCAGGTGTTCCTGCACCCGCAGATCCTCCTGAAGAGGCTTTTGGTGCTGGTGCCGGTGTTCCTGCTCCTGCTTGCGGAGCTGGGCTTGGAGATGTTTGTAGGCTTGCGGATCTGCGGGATCTTACGACTGCATTTTCTATTGTAGTGTTATCAGCCGCACCTATGGTAATTGTCTTTGTGTGTTTTTTACCAGATATCATTAAATCCGTATCGACACCAAAAATAAAGTTATCACCGAGATCAATATTAGAACCTGCATAAAAACCACCTACAAAACCCGAAAGTTTAGGAGAGATCTCTTTATCTAGTGGCAAATTCTTTTCTTGATCAACAAGAGCTATGTCAGATTTGCTCGAAAAACCACCAGCTTGGACACCTAAATAAAGACCTGTCCATGAAAAAGTAGGCGCAACAATGGTAGAAGATGTCGATGGTGCTGGTTGATGAGGAATCATAACATCAGCAGCTAGCGCTGTAGACGCTGAAATTAAAGAAAAAATAGATGCTGTTATTAAACGTTTTGTATTCATAAAATCTCTCCAAATATCCAAAATGAAATGTATATAGAGCATCTTTTTTGAAAGATCTGTAGCAAAAATGACACACTCACAAAAAAATAAAAATTTTTTGAAAATAAGGCTTCTTAAACTTTCAATTTTGCATTCAATGAGAATTTGTAAACTAAATCACACCAGAATTATGTGTCTTAAAGTTGGATTCATTTTCATTAAATTTTCGCATAACTGTTAATGATAATATTCTTTATAAATTTCTTTTTACCGAAATTTGAATAACAGTATTCTGCATGCAATAAACTATCATCTGTCATTGCAAAATCAATGCCAACGAAAACAGTGAAATCAAATATTGCCTTTTTTTTAAAACCAAGCGCCATCAAAGTTTCATCTATTTATCAACATGATCTACTTTTGGTGCTTTAGCGATAGTATTTTGTATCTAAAATTAAGAGAAACAAAAGACTTATTCAAACACTCGCAAAAAAACTTTTAGATTCTTTGCGTAAATATCTTCATCATGACACATCGGTTTAATTTATAAGGATAATTTATTGTTTTTATGTTGAATGAAAAAACTAATACTGTAGGATTTTATCATTAAAAACCTGTTCTATGTTGTATTAATCAAAACCATGTCTCTCGATAGCGGAAACAGTCTGTGGACAAAAAACATTAAAAGAATTTTAAATGCCTCTTATGAACGCTTTTAACAGCCAAGGTCTGTCCACCAACATTGGTGGCTGGCAAAGTTGTATGATGATGCTAGCTTGCTCTTTTTATTAAGCGTGTAACGATAGTGGTGGCCTATAGATTTTATATTATTTCATTGGGAGGTTTTACCGTCTTATATCACTCACGGATACTGACATGAAGTGGGCTTGATGTACTTTGAAAAATATTTCTTTAAAACAAATGTGTGAATACACAACAACAAGTGTATTCCGTTTGGGGCGTTCTGTTTTGCATGAGGAGTGTGATCCCATAAAAAGAATGCAATAAACAAAAACGTAAAGCTAAATTAAAAGAAGAGGATAAAGTTGAAAACTAGTTTTTCTCTTTGTTACTTCATATGCTTCCCCAATGAGACTGTATTTCCCAAAGCTTACTCCAACAGATATATGTAATACGCTCACTCTAATCTGGTATATACAGAATAAATTTAATCACTGGTTATGATCTTTTCCTATTTCTGAGATTAATTGAATACTTTTCACTTAGGCGTAAAATGATAGCCATGATATAAGATTTTATGTAATCAGTAGCTATAAAATCCATATATACCACCAATTCGCCCTCTATAATATAAAACTTTTTTCTTTAAAGTCTTATAGCACAAAATGATACAAATAAAAATAGAAGGGATTAAGAGATATAGAATAGAGAGCTAATAAAATAAAGGCCCCGTTAAACGAGGCCTTAGTATTTTTTATGCTTCTAATTTCATTTTTACGAAATTAGAATTTGTAAGCGACACCTACACGGAAGTCATTGGTTTTGTAATTGAATTCACGTGTATCGTTTGCGAACTTCTTTTTACCAAAATCGGAGTAACGGTATTCTGCACGTAAAAGAACGTTGTCTGTCATTGCAAAGTCAACTCCACCACCAATAGTGAAACCAAGCATTGTCTTCGTGTCATCAGCCCAAGTACCACCAGTCAAATCTATGGCTTGCTTAGCCTCTGCGTCTGGCACTTTTTCATCCCCGTCAGCTTTCTGCTCAACTTTAGCTCTCTCTCCTTTTCCTGCAACGGATTGAATGCCCTGTACCTGCGCATAGGCAATACCACCAGCAACATAAGGCATAATACGGTCAACAGCAGCAAAACCGATACGGACGCGTGTCGCACCAGACCATTTTTCTTTGTAACTGTGCGTTTCTGTTACCTTGTCACCTTCTGCAAACTGCTGCTGATCTTTTAGTTCAACCTTAGCTTTTTCAAGGGCAGCATTAAAATTTTCTGCATCTTTTTCAGTAAGAGTCAATTCACGGGCTTTTTTTGATTCTTCACGGCCTGCCCAAACTGCATCGGTTTCAACCCCGAGAATGAGACCATTTCCGAGGTCTACGTTAGATCCGGCATAAATACCACCCATGAAACCAGAAGGACTAGGTGTGTTATCTTTTTTGAAAAGTTCTTTATCCGCTCCTGGAATAGTTACTTTAGTTTTACTCGAAAAGTTGCCAACTTGACCACCAAGATAAAAACCCGTCCAAGAAAACGAAGGGGCTGCTGCGATAACTGCTGGTGCGACTTCATGAGGGATCATCACATCAGCAGCCTGTGCTGCAGAAGCTGAAATTAAAGCAGCAGCAGAAGTTGCTATTAAAGATTTTGTATTCATAATTTTGCTCCTAAATTAACTATAAGATGACCTTACAAGATTATAGATAGAAAAGCTGTAGTAAAAATGTCACAGTCATACAAATAAAAGCCTAGAAAACAGCGGTTTTATAAAAGTCAAGATCTCTTTAAAATTTAATTTTTTATTAATACTTTGTATTCATAATTGCGCTTTTGATGAAATTAGACCTTGTAAGCGACACCTACATAAAAGTCATTGTTTTGTAGCCTAGTTTAAGGTAATCTTTTTTAAATTCCTTCTTACCAAAGTCTGAGTAGCGATATTCCGCACGAAGAAGAATATGATCTGTCATCGTGAAATCTATACCACCACCAAGGGTAAAACCCACCAACGTTTTTGATTTATCAAATACCGTAGCAGCAACTTCTTTACTTGACTTACCATTTGCCGACTTTTTTGTTTCTGAAACTTTATCGACACCTTGTATTTGCGCATAGGCAATACCATTGGCAACATAAGGCATAATGCGGTCAGCGACGGAAAAACCAACACAAACCCGTGTTGCACCAGACTATTTTTCTTTGAAACCAATACGATACACTGCTGTGTCACCTTTTTGAAACTTTTTATTTTCATCCAATGTAACACCAGCAATGCAACACCAGCATCTTCAAATTCATCATTAAAATCATTAAATTCGTCAATCGCAAGAATCTTTGAGACCGTCTTCGTCTCTCCTCGGTCTGCCCAGACTGCATCGGTTTCAACACCTAGAATGAGGACATTTCCAAGATCTACATTAGAACCTAATTGGAACCTAAATAAATACCACCTATGAAACCTCAAGGCTTAGGTAGTCCATCTTTATCTGAAGTTTTTTCTTTTGTCTCTAAATCAAATACATCAATTTTGACTTGAAAAGTTGCTAACTTGACCACCAAGATAAAAATCTATCCAAGAAAACGAAAGGGCTGTGATAACTGCTGAGACTGTTTCACGAGGAATGATAACATCAGAAGATTGTGCCACAGAAGCTGCTGCCATAGCGATAATAGACGTTTTGACTAAAGATTTTATATTCGTAAACTTTGCGCCTCATTTATTTAGAGGATAATGCTACAAGATTACAGAAAGAAAAGCTGTAGTAAAAAATAATACAGTTATAGAAAATGGAGGATGCACTCAAAACAAAATCGCTGCATGACTTTACAACGTTATTAACTTCACTCCGTACGAGAATTCGTAAGTTAACTTATCGATTTTGAATGTAATTATTGCCTGTCGTTTATGAAAATCTTTTTACATCTCCAACAAATATGGGGTGTGTAATAATATAACAGAGGCTCTGTCTTTGACAGAGCCTCTTAGAAGTTTATTTTGTTTTTTACGAAATTAGAATTTGTAAGCTACACCAACACGGAAGTCATTGGTTCTGAAATTATATTCTTTTTCTTTTGCAAAAAATTTCTTTTTACCATAGTCCGAGTAACGGTATTCTGCACGCAACAGGACATTATCAGTCACAGCAAAATCAAGACCGCCACCAATAGTGAAACCAACCATTGTTGCTGTTTCATCAGATGAACCTGAAACAAAAGTTTTATCCCCTACCTTCACTTCTCCATGAGCAGCCTCTAGCTGTGTATAGGCAACACCTCCAGCAACATAAGGCATAATGCGGTCAGCAGCAGCAAAACCAATACGTACTCGCGTAGCACCAGCCCATTTCTGTTTAAAACCAACAGCTTCTGATACATCCACAGCTTCTTGTGCACCTGCATTTCTAATACTTAAACTCTTTACAGTTTCAGTTCCACTAGCTGGAGGAGTTTCAGTTCCACTAGCTGGAGGAGTTTCAGTTCCACCACCTTGAGGAGTTTCAGTTCCACCACCTTGAGGAGTTTCAGTTCCACCACCTTGAGGAGTTTCAGTTCCACCAGCTGGAGGAGTTACAGTTTCAGAAGCTACTCGCACATCCTTTTTGCCAGACCAGATCATATCTGTTTCAACACCTAGTATAATGCCATTTCCAAGATCAAAGTTAGATCCTGCATAAAAACCGCCAATCAAACCTGAAAGCTTAGGTGATAAGTCTTTAAAAATTGAAGTCTCTTTATCTTTATCTTTTAAGTCAATTTTACTTGAAAAACCACCAATCTGACCACCGATATAAAAGCCTGTCCAAGAAAATGAAGGGGCTGAGATGACTGCTGGGGCTGTTTCACGAGGGATGATAACATCAGCAGCTTGTGCTGCAGAAGCTGCCGCTATAGCGATAACAGAAGTTGTTACTAAAGATTTTATATTCATAAACTTTGCTCCTAATTTATTTATGAGCACAGTGCTACAAGATTACAGAAAGAAAAGCTGTAGTAAAAATGATACAGTCATAGAAAATGGAGGATGCGCTCAAAACAAAATCGCTGCATGACTTTACAACGCTATTAACTTCACTCCGTACGAGAATTCGTAAGTTAACTTATCGATTTTGAATGTAATTCTTGTCTGTCGTTTATGAAAATATTTTTATATCTCCAATAAATATGGAGTGAGTAATAATATAACAACAGAAAATAATAGAGGCTCTGTCAAAGACAGAGCCTCTTGGAAGTTTATTTCGTTTTTTACGAAATTAGAATTTGTAAGCAACGCCAACGCGGAAATCATTGACTCTGTATTGAAGTTCAGCTGTGTCTTTAAAGTATTTCTTTTTACCGTAGTCTGAGTAACGATATTCTGCACGCAACAGAACATTGTCTGTCATTGCGAAGTCAACACCAGCACCAAGGGTGAAACCAACAAGGGTCTTTGTTTCATCATATACGTTACCAGAAGCAATAACCTTATTAGCATTATCAGGCAACAAACTATTTTTTTTCACTTCAATTGCGGAAATGCCCTGCATCTGCGTATAAGCAACACCACCAGCGATATAAGGCATGATACGATCAGTAGCAAAACCTATGCGAACGCGTGTAGCACCAGACCACTTTTCTTTCATAGTAATACTTTCGATGTATTCATCCGCGCCTTCAACTTCTAGACCATCGTTCCTTTTGATCTTAGCATCATCGAGGAGTTTATTAATTTCCTCAACACTTTTTGCAAATCCAACAACCCTTGTAAGGGAGTTAATTGTGTCTTTTTTACCAATAAAAGAGACATCTGTATCCAAGCCGAAGATCACACCATTGCCGAGATCAACATTGTAACCTGTGTATAGGCCACCGAGCATACCGGAAAGCTTAAGATCATGCCAACCCAAAGTGCTAGAACCTTTGTCAGATTTCATTGAACGACTACCAATCTGAGCACCAAGATAAAAACCTGTCCAAGAATAGGCAGGAGCTGCTGAGATGACTGCTGGGGCTGTTTCACGAGGGATGATAACATCAGCAGCTTGTGCTGCAGAAGCTGCCGCTATAGCGATAACAGAAGTTGTTACTAAAGATTTTATATTCATAAACTTTGCTCCTAATTTATTTATGAGCAAAGTGCTACAAGATTACAGAAAGAAAAGCTGTAGTAAAAATGATACAGTCACAGAAAATGGAGGGCACATCTCAGACAAAAGCAATCCATAGTTTTGTTTTGTACGAGAAACCGAAAGATATAATATACAAATAACTTATTGATTTTAAATGTAATTATTGTTTATTGTTTATGAATTTTTTTAAGAACATCTGAATAATATCTTTCCACATCCACAATAAATTATGTATTGTGTGATAATATAGCAACAGAGAATAACAGAGCCTCTGTCTTTGACAGAGGCTCTGTTATTTAACTTACCATCTGTTAAAATTTGTAAGCAACACCAACTCGGAAATCATTGGTTTTGTAAGATGTCTCATATTTATCATTTGAGAATTTCTTTTTACCAAAATCAGAGTAACGATATTCCGCACGGACAATAACGTTATTGGTCATAGCTAAATCAACACCAGCACCCAGAGTGTAACCAACAAGGGTCTTTGTTTCATCAGACAAGATACCAGAAGCTATTACTTTATCTGAATCTTTGCCTGTTATTGAAATCGATGCAGTATCTTGAAGCTGTGTATAGGCGATACCACCAGCAACGTAAGGCATAATGCGTTCAGCTGCAAAACCAATACGTACACGTGTCGCACCAGCCCACTTTTCTTTAAAAGTGAAACTGTGGGTCCGTTTAGCACCAGCTTCAAGCGCATCTTTACCAATACTAATTCCAGATTCTGTTAATATCTTCTTAATATAATTGATATGACCTGGAAGAATAACATATGTGTTTCCTGTCTTCGTGTCATCTTTATTAGACCACACGATATCTGTATCAACACCTAAAATAAGGCCATTACCGAGATCAACGTTGGAACCTGCGTAAAGACCACCCATGAAACCAGATAGTTTAGGCAAAAGGTCATCCGGCGCTGGAATCTTTTTTCCGTTACTGAGAATATCCATTTTCGTTTTACCCGAAAAACCACCAATCTGGCCTCCAACATAAAAACCTGTCCAAGAAAAAGTTGGAGCAACAATAACGGGAGCAACAGGTGTTGGACTTGGGGGAACAATAACATCTGCTGCTTGTGCTGCTGAAGCTGAAACAAAAGCGAAAGCAGAAGCTGTTATTAACCATTTCATATTCATATTTTCTCTCCATAGCTGAATATTTATTTGAACACATCGTTTCATATAGAGCCCAAACTTCAGATATCTGTAGCAAAAATGATACACTCATAAAAAAAACAAAAAGCCAATCAAATCACCTTTGATTGCTTGATCTGTAATAAATGAGAATTGAACTATGCCAATGTACAAATGATTGTCTCTTGTCACATTTGCTCTTCTTTATAAATTTTTCAAAAATATCTGCGTTATCACCGTGGAAAGCATGTGCTCTTGTCTAATGAAAAATTATCCTTTTATATTAAATTCAAATGCTCTCATCTTAAACCATTGTATATTCAAGCAACAAAAATCATCCCTCTATACATTACAAACGAGCAAGTATGTGAAACCGTTAAAAAACTAAAAATGTCACTTATGAATGTTTTCAATAGCAAGAACTGTCAAATGCAACCGTTCTATTTAAATTTATACAAATAACGTTTTTACCTTCATCCTTCGCATAACCAAATATGAAAACTATGTATTCGTTTTTTTCATAAAAAGGATGCTTATTTCAAACATAAACTTGTATCGCACAAAATAAGACTTCCAATAATCCATGGATTGAAACAAGATCACATGCAACTTGCCTGCTCTTTATTTTTACTTTAGGCATTTATTGTTTTTAAATATTTACCATTTTTTTCTTCTTTCAACCTTATAGTAAAGTCTTTTTCAGAGCTTCAGCCTTATTTGTAGGCTATCATTTCATACTCCATTACAAGACTAAATTGAAAAAAATGCCTAAAGACAAGAAACTGGTATGATAAATGCTGACATCTATATTAAAACTCTCCCTAAAGCAAAAAAGATGAGAGATCTTTCTTAAAGTGTTCACACCAAACTTTGCTTTGAAAGTCATTAATTTGGTAGAGCAAATATCTGATATTTTGAATCATAGACAAATAAAGAATATTTTATAAAATTCTGTAGTCACATATCGTAAGATTCTCTCATTCCAAACTGGTTGCATGTCGCAATCAATCAAAATCATTCGCTTGCACATTACAAGCAAGAAAAGCCGTGTCGATAAAAACTGTACAAGAAAGGATTAAAAACGCCTCCTTATGAATCGTCTCACATACCAAAGGCTGTCACAATATTGAGAACTAGCAAAGTGTGTGATGAATGCTGGCTTTTCACCTTCATAAGCGTAAAGGCGGTAGTACTCAATGGATTTACCATTATACCTTTCATAAATGGCGTCGCGAAATAGGCTTGTGAGCATTGAGAAATGTTTCTTTAAAACAAGCTCACGTAAGTATGCAACTCAATGGCGTTTTATTCCTTGAAACACACCAAGATCAAAAGTTTAACATTAAAATAAATACTTGGCTTTCTTCTCGATTTGGATGAAGCGTCCTATCAGACCCTGTCTGCAAATAGTCCAGATTTTTGTCGAGTGGGTTTCATTTAGCTTCCCATTCATGTAATTCACTTAACCAAAGATTCCCTATAGACAAGTCCTTCACTAATCCCACCCCATACTCTAAAAGCACTTATCAAGGCGTTTTACATGCCTTATATAACCACACTTAAAATGACGATCGGCATAACAAAATAACCCGAAATCTCTAGGCTATATTCATCTAAACCCATGAATTTTGTAACGACTGGTTGCTATTATACAGTACTATTCGTTCACTAAAATCTCCCTGCTCGTATCTTTTCCGAACAGTACTCTTCATTCTCACCGTATACAATTATAACACCATTTAAAAAAATAGCTCCCCTCCTGTTTTCAGGTGATAATATCTCTTTTCTTCATTTTTCGAGCATACGTTACAGCTCTCAATGTTGTTTTCTCACTTTTTAAAAACTCATTGGACTTCGTGTAAATAGGTTTGGTCGTCCTCTTTTCCCTAGTCCTTTTTTAGGATTATATCCTCTTTTTTTACCAGAATGTGACACAGGTACTAACTTAGCTGCTGTTATGTATTCACTGTTATTTGTGCAAGAAAGTTCTATTTGAAAAACTTCAGATAATACCTTGCGAAGCTGTTCACCAGAAAAAAGACCTATTGGAGGAACAGCCGAAGATGCTCTCTGTATAAGGTTTTGAGACGCTAAAAAACTCGCACCCTGAGCGATAGAGATTGAAGCAAAAGTAGCAAAAGCTGTAATAAAATATTTTATGTTCATAAATTAACCTCATTAAATATCCATAATGGATTTTACCTAGTGCCTTCATTGCAAATTTCTAGAGAAAAATAATATGTTTATAGATAAAAAGTGAAAATCCTTACAAATAAAGCTTTGGAGCCCTTTTGATTTTAAAATAAAAGCAAATTGCCCTGCTCTACCAACATAGAAATCACTTATTGAGTAATAAATTAAAGGCACGAAGTATCGTCTGAAAATAATAAACTATACGAGCCTCACATAAACAATTGATTTATAAATATAATGTACATTTCCTCACACAAAATGAGCCCCTAGAATATCAGAATATTCTCTCATTCCAAACTTGTTCATTATACATTAAGCAAATTTATTCGCTTCCACATCATAAATGAAGTTTGTATAGAGATAAAACTCTTGAAAACAGGGGGATTCTTACGAATCTATTTAAATGCAAAAGCTATTGCAACGTTTTGACTTAGTAAAAAGCGCTCTTGCTGACTTGTTTCTAGCACACTTTTCTAGGAGTTGCTCTTTGCATTGTTCAGTGCAATCGTAGTTATCTGTATACATTAATCATATAATATATTGATTTATAATGATAGTTTAGCGTTATTCATATTGAGTAAAAACCCTGAATACCGTAAGATTCTCTCATCCAAATCTTTTTCATGTTGAATCCATCAAAACCATTTGATTGCATGTTACAAGTGGGGAGAGCTGTGTAGACAAAAATAAAAAAGACTAAAAATGCCTCTTATAAACCATCCCAAGTGCCAAGAGCTACACAACATTGGGAGTTGGCAAATTGTGTGATGGTAGCGGCTTGTTACTCCATAAGCGTAAAGATGGTAGCGGCTTGTTACTCCATAAGCGTAAAGATGGGAGTGCTCAACGAATTTTATATCATATTTTGGGGCTTTATCGTTATACCACTCATAAGCGCCGCCGTGAAATGAGCTTGGGTGCCGGTTTATTTTAAAAAAAGCACATGAATTAGCAACACAAATATATTCCGTTTAGGGCGTTCTGTTTTACATGAAGAACGTAAATCCATTAAAAACGTGAGAAACAAAAGCGTGAGGCAATGCGTAATCTCTATTATTTAACAGACATTGCTTTAGATACTTTTGAAAGTCGTAAAGCAGAATTAAAAATGATGGTAAAGATAAGATTTGGTTTTTATATTTACGCCTTCATATTTTTTCCCAATTAGGCTGTGTACTGGTTTCAGAGATTTAGGTCTTCGAACCTACCATATGTTTCAAAACTCTCCTCAAAATTGCTTTTTTCAAATAAAAGCTGTTACAAAAGTAAAAAATATGAATTCGCAAAAGTACTTTGATTACCTAAACTTCAAATGAAATAGCACTTAAGAATTTATTATAACTCTTATCAGAAAAGATGAGAGGATAAAATGCCCATAATGTACAAGCATTTCATCCTCTCACATCAATAATTAACTCCATTAAAAGCCAATTTTAAAGTTAGCTATGCGCAAAAATATCAACTTCCGCCCATCCTAAAAGATCAAGCCTAGCTCTCATAGGCAAAAATTGAAAGCATGCCTTGGCAACATTTTCTCGCTCTTCACGTCTTAAACGTTCTTCAAATATAACCTTTAAACGATGCAAATATAACACATCCGACGCAGCATATTCAATTTGTGCCTGTGATAACGTTTCTGCCGCCCAATCCGAAGATTGTTGCTGTTTAGAAATATTCACATTCAGCAATTCATTACAAATTTCTTTCAAGCCATGACGATCCGTATAAGTACGCGTGAGTTTCGAAGCAATCTTTGTACAAAAAATAGCCTCTGGCATAACACCAAATGTATGCGCTAAAATCGCAAGATCAAAACGCCCAAAATGGAATATTTTGATGACTGCGTTATCTCCAAGAAGCTTGACCAAATTAGGTGCACTCTTTTGTCCTTTAGCAATTTGTATAATATCGGCAGTACCATCTCCAGAAGAAAGCTGAACAACACATAAACGATCACGATGGGGTTGTAACCCTAAAGTTTCAGTATCAATCGCAATGGCGTCAGTTTTATAATTATCTAAGTTTGGTAAATCACCTTGATGAACGCGAATCTCAGCCATTTACCCTCCTATTTGCGAAAGCAGCAAGAATACGCGCCCAAGACCGCTGCCCCTTATGAAACGATTTTAAATTATACTTTTCATTAGGCGAATGAATACGGTCATCAGCCAGTCCAAAACCAACCAAAAGAGTTTCCATACCAAGAATTGACCGAAAATCTGCTACAATTGGGATCGAGCCCCCCATAGCTGTCAAAACAGCAGGCACTTCCCACTCTTGTGATAAGGCATCCTTCGCCTCCTTGATAAAAGATGAATCATCAGAAATCTGAAGTGCAGGAGAAGAACCGTGATTCTTAAATTCAACCTTACAATCAGCCGGAATTGAGCTACGTACATAATCACGCAACGCTTGGCGTATTTTCTCTGGATCTTGCTTATGCACCAAACGACACGATACTTTTGCACTCGCTTGAGAAGCAATAACCGTTTTCATCCCTTCCCCTTCATAGCCGCCACTAATACCATTAATTTCCATGGTAGGACGTGCCCATACAAGCTCTAAAATGCTCCGCCCTTTTTCACCAGCAGGAATGGAAAGCCCTATAGGACCAAGAAAATTTTCAGCAGTACAATTAAGTTCATTCCATAACTGCAAAATCTGTGGAGGTGTTTCTTCTACGCCATCATAAAAACTAGGAAGTGTTACCCTATTATTTTCATCGTGAAGTCCTGCTAAGATTTTCGTTAGAATACGAATGGGATTAACTGCTACTCCTCCAAAATAACCAGAATGCAAATCACGATTCGCTGCTGTAATAATTATCTCTTCTGCCATAATTCCCCGAAGAGAAAGAGCAATAGATGGTGTATCCGCATCCCACATTGACGTGTCACAAACCAATGCATAATCTGCCTTAAGTTCATCTTTATTTTCTTTTAAAAAAGGAATAAGGGAAGGAGAAGCACATTCTTCCTCACCTTCACATAAAATAGTAACTTTAACAGGAAGATGCCCTGTTTCTTTCTTAAATGCACGACATGCTTCAATAAAAGTCATCAACTGACCTTTGTCATCCGAAGCTCCACGAGCACAAATAACTTTCTCTCCATCTCTCTCTTTTAAAGAAGGTGTAAATGGATCATCCTCCCATAAACTCAAAGGATCAACAGGTTGAACATCATAATGTCCGTAAAACAAAACATGCAAACAATCATCCGAAGGTCCTGGATGATGCCCAACAACCATTGGATGACCCGGTGTATCACGGCGTGAAGCCTCAAAACCGATGCTTTTTAAATCCTCTACTAACCAATCAGCTGCTTTACGACATGCATCCTTGTAAGCCGAGTCTGTAGAAATCGATTGAAAACGTAAAAGAGAAAAAAGGCGTTCAAGGCTCTTTTCTATATTTCCATCAAGATGTGTTAGTACTTTATTCAGCATAAAAAAAACCTCTCAAGCCTTGTGTAATTATACTATAGATACGACGACTTTAAGCCTCTTGTAAGATTTTGCAAGACACCTTATTCATTTTTGGCATTGTGAGCAGTAAAAACTTGAACGTCCAGCCTGTAAAATACGCACTATAGGCGTTCCACATTCCAAACATTGCTTGCCTTCTCGTCCATAAACTGAAAAAGCATGTTGGAAATAACCAAGTGAACCATCTATATGCATATAATCACGTAAAGAAGAGCCACCAGACAAAATGGCTTCAGAAATCACATTGCGTATATTTTTTGCTAAAGAATCTGCAAATTCACATGCACGTGCCGTTTTTGATGCCAATGTAAATGCACCACGTTGTGGAGACAAACGACTCCGCCAAAGTGCTTCACAAACATAAATATTCCCAAGACCTGCAACAATAGACTGATCAAGTAAAACGCTCTTGAGAGACATTTTTTTATTAACAAAAGCCTTTTGTAAATAACGACCAGAAAACGAATTACTCATAGGTTCAAGCCCTAGCTTATTTAAAAGTGGATGTTCATAAAGCTTGTCCGTATTGACTAAAAGCATAAATCCAAAGCGACGCACATCATTATAAATAAGATGATAAACTTCACCATTCCTTGTTTGAATATCCATGACAAAATGATCATGTTTAACCAATTTACTTGTCGTTCTTAAAAGATCATTCTCTATACGCCATGAACCAGACATTCCTAAATGGCTTAAAATCGTTTCATTCTGAGAAAGATGGAATAATAAATATTTTGCACGCCGACCAAGTTCTATAATTGTTCTGCCAATAAGGCGCTCAGAAAAAGCCTCAGGAAAAGGAAAGCGCAAATCTCTACGATTAAGTCTGACAGATACTATCTTTGCATCAGTTACAACAGACTCAAGTCCACGACGAACTGTCTCTACTTCAGGAAGTTCAGGCATCTCTCTTCTTTAAAAATTATACACTTTTCAATTGTATCACAAATAAATTGACTTCTTTTCCCTCCTCAAAGAACAAAGGTTTCCTCTACATCTGCTCTATAAGAAACAAATTTTTGATAACTGGATTTCTCTTAGCTTCCTACTCATGTGAGTCACCTAACTAAAGGCTTTATGGCCAAGCCCTGCCTTGAATATTCACCTGGCACTCTAAAATACTTAACGTATCAATGAGGCTTACATCCCACCCCACCTCAAATGCGGCATAATAGGATTAAGCCCATTCACCCTTACGAAATACAGGAACTCTTACACCATCTTGGGTAATGCCATCGATATCAATTTCGCCAGAACCAATCATCCAGTCAATATGAATGACACTTTTATTACCACCACGCGCTGCAATCTCTTCTGATGTCAATGATGCCCCATCTAAAAAGCATTTGGAATAACACTGTCCTAAAGCAATATGACATGCAGCATTTTCATCAAATAAGGTATTATAAAAAAGGAGGTCACTCTTAGAAATTGGTGAAGAATGAGGAACAAGAGCAACTTCGCCCAATCGGCTTGCACCCTCATCACTTTGCAAAACCTGCTGCAAAACTTCCTGCCCCGTTGATGCACGGGATTCAACAATACGCCCTGCTTCAAAACGTACTTCAATATTATCAATCAGTGTTCCTTGATAGGAAAGTGGCTTTGTTGAGCGAACAAAACCTTCAACCTTATGAGCATGAGGAGTCGTGAAAACTTCTTCTGTCGGAATATTCGGATTGCAAATAACACCATTTTGAGCAACGGATGCACCACCATGCCATTCATGATCATCTGCCAAACCAACAGTTAAATCTGTCCCTGGTCCTGTAAAGTGTAAGGCAGAAAAACGCTGCTCATTAAGCCAAGATGATCGTTTCTTTAAATTCTCGTTATGGACAACCCACGCATGTACCGGATCTTCTTCTGTAACACGTGAAGCAGAAAAAATTGCATCGGCTAATTTTTTAATCGCCTCATTCAGTGGTAAAGAAGGAAACATTGCCTCAGCCCATCCTGCTGTTGGATAAGCAACAATTGACCAATTTATAGAAAAATTCGATATTTTTTTGAGAGCAGGCTGGTAAGCTAGTGAAGTCGCCTTATTCAAACGCGCAACCTTATCGAAATCTTGATTGGAAAGGAGCAAAGGATTATCACCAACAATTGCTAACCGCGCTGCCCCCTTTTCAAAAGCCTTCGCCATTCCCTCATAAAGCCAAGAAGGGGCACAATCAAAACTAGCTGTATGAGCATTTTCAAAACGTGTAAGCGATAACATATCATCACTAAAAATTGGTATAATGACACCAGCACCAACCTTATAAGCATGATACGCAATACGCCGAACAAAAGGTAATGCTGAAACTGGAGCGGTCAAAACAAGATCCTGCCCCTCTTGTAAATTCAACCCCACTTTTACTGTAATTTCTGCAAGACGATTAAGCATTTCAGGCGAAATTGTCTCATGAATATCAAAGTACATTAGCAATACCCTTCTTTAAATAAAATGCGTTCTTTACGTCGTCATCTTATAAATTTTTTTAGATCCTTCGAGTTCATTTTCTCTACGTATATTTATGCGTGTCATTATCGCTAAAAGGTTCACTTAATTCATAAACCGCAATGGGTATATAACCCTTCTTTTGTCGTGAAAAACTTACCAGTTTCTATGTCGTTTTTCTAACATTGCAACAATTGCATTTAACTGATCTGATGAAGGCAAAGTCATAATCGTTTTATTTTCCTCTTTCCTAGCTAGATGTTGAGGTGCATAGGCAGGAATAGGAACTTTATCAAGCTGTACCATAGCAAAATGCGCAGGGTGTGCCGTTTTGGACTGTGCTACTTCTGTCGAAGGAGATGCACTTTTCTCTACCTTTACTCCCCCACTTTCTAAGCCTTCATCTATAAAGCTTGGCGCATGACCAGAACGTTCTTGAGCAAAAGCATAAGCAACATCATAAGGGCGATTATTTGTAGGAACTTGAAGTTCCCCATCACGTGATCGTTTTTCATAAAAAGCATTTCCCCCTGCAACCTGAACATAATGCATGTTTTTATACGGAAAAGACAAACCAGCGGTATGAAAAAACTTAGCGTGTTTAACTTTCTTATCTCGTTCACCCCGTAAAACAGCATCAGCCGCCTCTCTTACACGAGCAACAGATGCTTTCTCCGTCATAGGACGCGTTAAAACACCAGGAGCAAACTGCTTATATTGACCAACAACACCACAAATCGTCTTAGGATAGGCGGTTGAATTAACACGATTCATAACAACCGTCCCAACGGCAATCATTCCTTCACGGCTTGTGCGATTTGATTCAAAATACATCGCTCGCATGAGACATTGACGCTCTGTCAATGGATACGTAACTGTTTTTGTCTTATTATTATTTACTTTTCCAGTATCTAAACGATTTGAAGCACACCCCACAACAACTAACGGCGCTACACAACAGGTAACAAAAACATTCCAACGATTTTTTTTCATCTTATGCAACACATTCCTATAATCTCTGAGCTATTCAAATTTTGAAATGAGCTTTAAATGTATCTCTCAATAAAGTACATAGCTAACTGTTACCACTCAGTAAAATTTTAATACAAGAGGTAATCAAAAAGTATCTATGCAAAATAAAAAATAAAAAACTCTTAATTTACAGATCAATATTGTTATCCTTCATGGTCCAATATAGGCCATAATAGCCCACACGTTCCAATTACAATGAAGTAACACTATCCACTTCTCCTACATACAAAAAATTTGGATACCAAAACTCTTTGCATCGATATTAAAAAAATAATACAGATATCCCCTTTAATATAAAAATTTTAACAAAATGATCTGAAAGGAAATTCCCCTAGAAAACTCCCCTCCTGCCACAATACGAGTGATGATATCATCCAATATACAAATATGTCAAACCAAGAGTTAGCAATCTGCTATGCTTCTCTGAAAAAACTCTTTGTTGCCTCTTTATGCTTTTCCATAAGATAGTTATCTTATTCTTTCTATAGCTTCTCTGTAAGAAAATACTCATATATCTACAAACTGATTTTATACATATAAGAAAAATCTTAATCTATTTTCTTCTCACCTACCCCAACTTTATAAGTAAGGTCATCGCGAGGACGATCAGAGGACATATGGTAACCCGTTATGATATAATGCAGCATCTCAGCAATATTAGTAACATGGTCACCAATCCGTTCAATATTCTTTAAACAAAACAGTAAGTGCGTACAAACCGTAATATTACGCATATCTTCCATCATATATGTCAAAAGTTCACGAAAAAGAGAAGTATACAAAGCATCAATCTTCTCATCACGCTCACGCACCGCGTCAACACGCTCTAATAGGCGACTCGTATAAGCATTTAAGACTTCTTTTAATTGATTGAGTGCTAAAGCTGTAATTGTTTCAAGCCCATGATAAACAGAAGCAGATTGACGTATTTCTGAAAGTGCAACAGTCCTTTTAGCAATGTTTTTGGCCATATCCCCAATCCGCTCAAGATCAGAAGAAATACGAATGGCTCCAATAATTTCACGCAAATCGACAGCCATCGGTTGGCGTTTGCAAATAATAGCAACCGCTTTTTCATCAATGTCACGTTCTGCTTCATCTAAAAACACATCATCGGCAATCACTGTCGTTGCAAGTTGAAGATCACTACACACAACCGATGCTACAGAACGTTCAATCATTCTTTCTGCATGGCTCCCCATTTCTGTAATCCTTGCTTTTAAATATTTTAGTTCTGCATCATAAGAACGGACAGTATGGTTCATAGACATATCTTACACTCCTCAATTCACCTATCCAAAACGCCCCGTAATATAATCTTGCGTCCGTTGCTCTTTTGGTGAGGTAAAGATCATTTCAGTCGCACCAACTTCTACCAAATGCCCTAAATGAAACATAGCCGTATATTGAGAAACACGTGCGGCCTGTTGCATGGAATGCGTTACAATAACAATTGTATAATTTTGCCGTAACGCATCGATAAGCTCTTCAATCCGTGCCGTCGCAATGGGATCAAGAGCTGAACAGGGCTCATCCATCAAAATAACTTCAGGACTAACCGCAATAGCACGTGCAATACACAAACGCTGTTGTTGTCCCCCTGACAAACTTGTTCCAAGATCATGAAGACGATCTTTTACTTCTTCAAACAAACCTGCCTGCCTCAAACTCTTTTCAACTACATCATGCAATTCAGAGCGCGTTTTAACTAAACCATGAATGCGTGGACCATACGCAACATTCTCAAATATGGATTTTGGAAAAGGACTGGGCTTTTGAAAAACCATTCCAACACGAGCGCGCAATTCTACAACATCAATCCTCTGGTCATAAATATTCTCCCCATCTAAGGTAATAAGACCGGTTGTTTTAGCGCCTTCAATCGTATCATTCATACGGTTAAAACAACGCAAAAAAGTCGACTTTCCGCATCCTGATGGACCAATCAAAGCTGTTACTTGATGTTCAGGAATATCAAGTGTAATACCGTGGAGTGCTTCTTTGTCTCCATAAGAAACCTTCACATCCTGACCTCGCATTTTAATCTTCATTACAAAAGTTCACCTTACAAAAATCTTATCAAAGCTGTTGTTTTATTAAAATTACTGGCGGCGTTCAAATCGTCGACGTAAAAAAACCGCAGAAATATTCATGATCGCAAGAAAAATCATTAATACAATAATAGCACCTGATGTCTTTTCAACAAAAGCACGCTCTGCTTCACCCGCCCACATAAAAATTTGAACAGGTAAAGCTGTTGCTGGATCCATAGGGGTCGTAGGAATATTAACAACAAAAGCAACCATTCCAATCAAAAGCAAAGGAGCTGTTTCACCCAAAGCCTGAGCGACTCCAATAATTGTGCCTGTCAAAATACCAGGCGCAGCTAAAGGAACAACATGATGAAAAATCATTTGTGTTTTTGATGCTCCCAGTCCTAAAGCTGCTGCACGAATAGAGAGAGGAACAGCACGCAGAGCAGAACGTGTTGCAATAATGATCGTGGGAAGAGTCATGAGCGCTAAAACAAGACCACCAACAAAAGAAGCTGAACGTGGTAATCCTAAAAAATTAACAAAAAAAGAGAGTCCTAAAAGACCAAACACAATTGAAGGAACAGCTGCAAGATTATTGATATTAACCTCTATAAAATCTGTAAATTTATTTTTGCGTGCATATTCTTCCAAATAAAGAGCCGTTGCTATGCCTATCGGGAGTGAAACTAATAAAACGATGCCTATCATATAAAGAGAACCAATGATCGCAACACCTAATCCCGCAGTCTCAGGACGACTTGAAGCGCCAAATGTAAAAAAACCAATATTAAATGTTTTATAAAGCGTACCATCATGCGCTAAACGCTTTATCCATTCTACTTGTCGATTAGAAACTTTACGGTTTTTTTCTGCTACACGCAGATCAATCTGTCCCTTATAAGCAGAATCAATATCCGCAGATGCCAAAACTTTAACTTTTTGCATCGTGCCAATCAGTTTTGGATTCTTTGTCACCATTTCACGCAGTTGAACGCGAACACTATTTGAAAACATACGATTAACTTCCCGAAGAGAGGCTCGATCATTTTGATCTATATTAAGTTTCTTTGCTAAAGCATTGCGTACAAGAAGTGGATAATTCGCCGTCATGAGTACTCGCGGTTTTGTTTTATGTTGACCACTTGGATCAATGATCTTTTCATCCAAATAAATCGATAATGTCATTTCACTTTGAAAAAAAGCTGTATAACCCTGACCAATGATAGACCATAAAAGCGTAAATAAAAAAAACAAACCAATAGAAATGGCAATCAAACCATAGGCACGAAAACGACGTTCAGCCCAATACCGACGCTTGAGGCTAATATTGCGACGAGGGAAAAAATCTTCATTCATTCATATTGTTCCCGATATTTACGCACAATATAAAGAGCCAGAATGTTCATCAAAAGTGTCATAACAAAGAGCGTCATTCCTAAGGCAAAAGCCACCAGAGTTTGTGGAGAATTAAACTCAAAGTCACCGGTCAATTGATTAACAATCTTTACAGTCATCGTAGTCATTGCTTCGAAAGGATTGAGTGTTAAGTTTGCTGCAACACCTGCCGCCAAAACCACAATCATTGTTTCTCCAATTGCACGCGATGCCGTCAACAAAATGGCCCCCATAATCCCTGGAAGCGCTGCTGGTATAACAACTTTTTTAATTGTTTCAGATTGCGTTGCGCCTAAACCATAAGAACCTTCACGTAAAATGCGTGGAACAGCCGTAATAACATCATCCGATAAAGAGGAAACAAAAGGTATCAACATAATTCCCATCACAACTCCAGCAGTCAAAACACTTTGTGCCATAATAAAACCACCCCCATCTGAGAGAGACGCAGAGAGATCACGTAAAAATGGTCCTACAACCTTCAAAGCAAAAAAACCATAAACAATGGTTGGGATGCCAGCAAGAACTTCCAACAATGGTTTTACAATTGCTCGCAATCGCGCAGAAGCATACTCAGCCATATAAAGAGCTGAAAATAGTCCTATAGGTACAGCAAAAAGCATGGCGACAAATGCAATATAAAGCGTACCAGCAAGAAGCGGTATTAAACCAAATTGTCCTACTTCATCGCTTGAGCCACTCGCGGAAAAACGCGGATCCCAAACAGTTCCTAAAAAGAAATTTGAAAAGGATACAGACTGAAAAAAGCTCACTGTCTGAAAAAGCATAGAAAGCGCAATGGCTATTGTTGTCAAAACTGCAACAATAGATGCACAAATTAATCCAATAATAATAAAAGATTCAACCTTATTGCGCGCACGCTGATGAGGCGCAATTTGCATCATTCCACAGATAAAACCAAAGAATGCAATAGCAAAAAGGAAACCATAACCTATAAACTTAAGCTTTTCAGAAGAGAATACCCACGACCGGGCTATTTTGAACACATCATCCGATGCTTCATGAGATACAATCAATCCCTTCGCGAGTAATTGTGCCTGCACTTCCTTATAGGAAGCGGTAGAAAGATTCCCCTCAAAGCGATGAATCATTTTGACGAGACTTCGAAGTGTCTCCCAAAGTAGATCATGATTTACAGACTCTGTTACATGCGCACTATACGCCCCAAGCTCTCGAGAGGCATTATATTCTAAATAAATTGTACTCCCAGCATCCCAAACAATTAAAAAAATAAAAGCTGGAATAACAGTAATCAAAAATGTCCACCAGCCATAATAATACGCACGAGAATGCATCTTATGTTGTCTGTATTCAAGAATGCGTGCTCGCATATAAGAAATACAAAAGCCACAAAATCCAAAAATCAATAACAGCAAAATAATAAAGGAAATGCGCATTTTATCTTTCAGTTTTTATAAAAAATAGCACCCAAGTTTCCTATTCCAGAAATCCAACAAATTTTCCCTGCAAATTATTTCAATGTCATTACTCGACCAGCAGAAAAATCAGAACGCTGCGCTTGACGCTCCTTTTCAGGAGAAACAATCAAACCATATTCAGCCAAAGGACCCTCTGGACCAATCATCTGATCAGAAAGAAAAAAGTCAACATACTCTCGCAAACCTGAAATAATACCTAAATGTGCTTTCTTAATATAGAAAAAAAGCGGACGAGAAACTGGATATTGTCCGCTAGAAATCGTCTCAACTGTTGGCGCAAAACCGTTAATATCGGCAACCTTTAGCCTATCAGCATTATTTTGATAAAAAGACAAACCAAAAATACCAACCCCTGTTTTATTAGAAGTTAGACGCGCAAATGTTTCAGAATAATCACCATCAATATCAACCGCTTTTCCATCCTTACGTATCGCAATACAAGCAGTGTGTATCTCCTTATCATCCATTCCTAAAGACTTCATCACCTCAACTGCCCCACTCTCTTTACACCCCTCAGTAAGTAATTTTTCCTCAAAAACTTCACGCGTCCCATGCTTCTCTCCAGGAATATACGCTGCTATCGTCCAATCAGGAAGAGCACTATTAACTGCACTCCATTTCAAAACATTATTCGGTTGCAACTTTCCGTCTATAATAATTCGAGCAGCAAGAGCTTTATAAACATCTACTGGCTTTAACTTCCAATCAGGACCCTTAATATCTGTTGCAAAAACAATACCATCATACCCAATACGTATTTCCTCAACATCTTTTACACCAGCATCAAAACAAGACTGTAATTCACTCGGCTTCATTGCTCGCGAAGCATTGACAATATCAACGGTGTTCTCCCCAATACCACGGCAGAATTCCTTAATACCAGCTCCTGTTCCACCTGATTCGATAACAGGAACCTTAAAATGGGGATAAATTTCTCCAAATGTCTCAGCAACAATCTTTTGATAAGGTAAAACTGTAGATGAACCAGTAATCTGTATTTGATCGCGCGCATTGCCTCCATTTGCTGACAGCAGTAGCGCAAAAATCAATCCCACTCCAATTGATAATACTCTGCTCATCTATAAACTCCCTAAAAATTGAGGACAAAGCCTCTTAATTTATATCATACGGTCATTCTAGTTCACATTTGCAACATAACAAATATAAAAAACAACATGGATCATTTTTTTAAAACCATGTTTTTGTCCTCTGTCAAATAAATTAATTTGAACGCTTGAACTCAATAACATCCCAAAACAAATGAGCAACATCTGTACCGCAGAAGCGTTTAATTTCACGAATTCCTGTAGGAGACGTCACATTAATTTCTGTTATATAATCTCCGATCACATCAATCCCCACAAAAAGAAGACCACGTTCCTTTAAGGCTGGAGCAATACGTTCACAAATCTCATAATCACGTTTTGTTAACTCAACATTTTCCGCGCGACCTCCAACATGCATATTAGAGCGCACATCTGTTTTTGTCGGAATTCGATTAATAGCTCCAACGGGTGTACCATCAAGCAAAATAATCCTTTTATCTCCTTTTCGTACTGCCTCTAAATAGCGCTGAACAATAAAAGGTTCATGATAAATTTCTGCAAACATTTCCAACAATGATGCTAAATTGCGATCATCTTGTTTTAAATAAAAAACACCAGCGCCCCCATTTCCATAAAGTGGTTTAACAATAATATCGCCAAATGTCTCTCTAAAAGCTGTTATTTCTTCAATATCTTTGGTAATTAATGTTTCTGGCATCAGATCAGAAAATTCAGTAACAAAAATTTTTTCTGGGCTATTGCGTACCCATGCTGGATCATTCACAACGAGTGTTTTAGGATGAATACGTTCTAACAAATGAGTCGTCGTGATATAATTGAGATCAAAAGGTGGATCTTGGCGTAAAAGAACCACATCCATATCTGTTAATTCCGTGCGAGCAGGCTTTTCTAATTGATAGTGGCTTCCCTCTTTATCACGCACAATCAATGGCTCTAGTCGTGCAATCACACAACCATCACACAGAGATAAACGATCTGGTGTATAATGGAAGAGAGAATGTCCACGTTCTTGTGCTGCTAAAGCGAGTGCAAATGTCGTATCTCCTTGAATCCGAACTGTTGAAATATGATCCATCTGAATGGCAATTTTCATAAATAAATCCTCCCTATCCTAAAAGCAGACTGGTCTATGCACCATAAACTTAGTAAACAATAAAAGAACTATGACAAGAGAAAATTTATGACACAAGAAACAGATACAAAATTAAACAACAAAGAAATCGAACGCTATGCACGCCACATCATTTTGCCTGAGATTGGTGGTGCAGGGCAACAAAAGCTAAAAAAAGCACGTGTTCTTGTTGTGGGCGCTGGTGGTCTTGGTGCTCCTGTCTTAACCTATTTGGCTGCCGCAGGTGTTGGAACCATTGGAATTGTCGATAACGACATCGTTTCACTTTCCAATTTACAACGCCAAGTTATTCATAAAACAAATGCAATAAACAAAAGAAAAACAGACAGTGCTGAAACCACTATAAAAGCAATAAATCCTCATGTTGTAGTTGAAAAACACACCCTACGCTTAGATAAAAATAATGTGGATAAACTGCTCAATGCTTACCACATCATTGTTGATGGAAGTGATAATTTTACGACACGCTATCTTCTTGCTGATCACGCTGCCCAATGCAAAAAACCTTTAATAAGTGGTTCTGTAGAACGTTTTAATGGCTCATTAACCGTCCTTATGCCATATAAAGACAATAATCCTCACTATCGCGATTTATTTCCCACGCCTCCGGCTCACGGAACTATCCCAACATGCGCTGAAACTGGAATCATCGGTGTTTTACCTGGCGTTATTGGGACCCTACAAGCAATGGAAGTTATTAAAATGATCACAAATATTGGTGAACCCTTAGTGGGAAAAATTCTTCTCTACAATGGATTATTAGCGCAATTTAATATTATTACTTATAAACGCTCAAATTATAAGAAAAATGCCATAGTTATTAAGAAGCTTGGGGAATCATGATTATGTCTCCTCCCGCATTAATTTTTAGCACTCTCGCAATATGTCGCAATATGTATTGAAATACTGATGTTTTATCGTAAGTCATCGAAACACTGTAACCAATGGAAACTATTAAATTTATCACAAATATGGAAGACCTTTTGTGAAAAAATAATTCTCTATAATAGCTTATCAGCATAATTTCATGTCATCGTCTATAAATGAACAGAGACTCGTGCAAACTTAGCTGCCATCAGTATTCTTGTGTAAAAAATTTTCGAAGTAGATAAAAATATAATCAGCAGAACTCTATTCAACTATTTTACTATTCACACATAAAAATTGCTTCCAATTTGCTTCACATGAAAGTGCTTACTTCATACCATAACCTATAAACAAATAATCTAAATCATATTTTAGTTATCGATACTATAAAAGGTCAATGATCTGTCCCTACACCTCTAACCTCAAGAGAAAACGTCTATTCATCAAGCATCATAAAAAGCAGCTTAGGATTATTGCACGTATAAGAATAATCAATTGTCTCTGTTCGCAAGAAAAGTACATAGGGATTGATGTGTATAGAAGGATTGAGATAAACCTCGTGGAGAGCTTTAATTACATAATTATTGCATTCAGAAGCAGAAAGCTGCAGCTCATGAATTGATAATCCTTCAGCAATAATTTCACAGACAAGTATATGTAGAAAAAGTGAAGCACACAAATCTTGAAAACCAATCTACAGATGACAGCGTAAAGAGTGCATTTTTATAAAAGATCTCTTTAAAATAAGCGAGTCAATATGCAACGTTAAATGTATTCTGTTTTGCGTGAGGGGCGTTCCCCCTAACAAAACATCAATAAGAGCTCTTTTGATAAAACAGTGAAACTAAAATTACAAAAAAATCAGACATCTTTCTAAAATTAACATCTATGGTATAAGTTAATTTAGCTCTTTTGCTTTATTATTATCCATTGGTAAAGGAACAGGATGATCGGATAAACTGCGTAAATAAAGCAAAAGATCGGCACGATCTTGGTCATTTTTAATTCCACGAAAAGACATAATGGTCCCAGGAAAAGCTTCACGTGGAGAATGTAGATAACGATCCAACGTGATAAAATCCCATTTTTGATCAGAATGAGAACGCAATGCCCGTGAATAAGCAAAACCTGCTGCTGATGCCAAAGGGCGGTTAACAATCTCCCAAAGAACTGGACCAACACGCCCTGCTTCATTGCGTCCAGAAGTATGGCATATGGCACATTGGCGAAAAAGTTTACGGCCATTTTCAAAATTGCCTTGTTGAAGACGGCTATTTAGTGATAGGGAAACATCAGGTGCTTTTTGTTTTTCTTGAAATGTATCATTCTTGGCAACTGTATAATAGTATTGGACTGATGTAGGATGATCGTAAATTATATTACTGAGTGTGGAAATCCCCACAATAATAACCAGAACACATAAACAAGCACAAATAAAATAAATAAATCTCGGACGATTCATAAAAACTCAAATGTTCACGGTTTCATTACCATTTTTAGTTTAAGCTTTTTCTTTATAACACACAACATCATAAATGCATCACAGATGACATTTGGAATCTTACAATGGCTCTTGAACCAATTATTCTTATTCCTGCTCGTATAGGCTCAACCCGTCTTCCTCGAAAAGCTCTCGCTGAAATTGGCGGAAAGCCGATGATTGTACATGTCGCAGAACAAGCCAAAAAAGCTGCAATAGGGCGTACGATCGTTGCAACAGATCATAATGATATTGCTAAAGCTGTTGCAGATTATGGGCATGAATGTATCATAACACAAGGTGATCATAAGTCTGGATCTGATCGTATTTATGAAGCTTTAATGCGTATTGATCCTGAACAACGTTACAATACCATTTTAAATATACAAGGTGACCTACCAACAATAATGCCTCGTGAAATCATTCATGCACTACGCCCTTTAGAAAATAGCTTTACTGATATTGCAACCTTGGGTGCTCGAATCATTGAAGAAAATGAAAAAAGAGATCCCAATGTCGTCAAAATCATTGGTACACCGCTTTCTCAAAATCGCCTTCGTGCTCTTTATTTTACGCGCGCCACAGCACCCTATGGAGATGGTCCTCTTTATCATCATATTGGAATATACGCTTATCGGCGCGAAGCACTTGAGAAATTTGTATCATTCAAACCCTCTACACTTGAGCAACGTGAAAAACTTGAACAATTACGTGCATTAGAAAACAATATGCGTATCGATGTGGAAATAGTCGATACAATTCCCTTAGGTGTAGACACACAACATGATCTCGATAGAGTTTGTGAGATTTTAGCATGAAAATACTTAAAAAAACCAATAAAATTTCTTTCCAAGGAGAATACGGCGCTAATTCCCATATTGCTTGCTCCAATATGTTCCCCAATATGGATGCTGTTCCCTCTGCTACTTTTGAAGACGCGCTTAATTTAGTGGAAAGTGGGAAAGCTGATCTTGCTATGATCCCTATTGAAAATACTCTTGCAGGACGCGTTGCAGACATTCATCATCTTTTACCGCAATCATCTCTTTATATTATTGATGAATATTTTTTACCTATCCATTTTCAATTAATGGTTTTGCCCGGCGTTACATATGACGAAATTAAAACCGTCCACAGCCATACGCATGCCCTTGCACAATGCCGAAAAATCATACGAAACAACGGTTGGAAACCTGTTGTTTCTACAGACACTGCTGGAGCTGCAAAATTTATTAAAAAAAATGCTAAACGCTCACAGGCTGCCTTAGCACCTTTAATCGCAGCAGAACTCTATGGACTTGATATTCTTGAAAGAGATGTTGAAGATAACCCTCATAATATTACCCGTTTTGTCATCCTTTCACGCTCCAAACGACATGTCCCCAAACCTAAAAATGGCGAAAAAATCATCACCAGTCTTCTTTTTCGAGTGCGCAATGTCCCAGCTGCTCTCTATAAAGCTATGGGAGGATTTGCAACGAATGGTATCAATATGACAAAATTAGAAAGCTATCAAATTGGTGGAAATTTCAATGCAACACAATTCTTTGTTGATATTGAAGGACATCCTGAAGACCCGATGATGAAACTTGCCTTAGAAGAATTATCTTTCTTTTCTGCAGAACTGCGTATTATCGGTACTTATCCAGCACAAAACGATCGAACATCGTATATATAAAAGCAATTAAACTGCCATCATTCTTTGCTGATATCAAAGAGCATCGTAAAAATTTCATGATGCGACGCATCTTGGAAGAGCTCGTTTTTTTCTACTCAACACCCTTCATAAAAACTGAAGAAGAAAAAACGGTTCATAAAAGAATATATAAATTATTTCCATAATATTTTTCCACAAATTATATCATGATAAAAATCAATTCAACTTGTATAAAAACCAAAGTAAAAAACACAGTAACCAAAAATAAAAACACTTGTACCATATATTTCCCTTTATATACTATAGAAAGCTTCTTGAGAAAAGTCATTTCTTCTGATAATTTATTCCAATAAAGATAACCAGCTTCTAATTAACTCTCAAAACAATTCAAATTATTATACATGATAGAACATTCAAATTTATTAGAATGATATTAGTCTGAACATGGTTTAAAGCTAGAAAATACAACTCAAACCTGCTTTTAGCATTAAGTTTGAACTTTCATCTTTATAAAAACTGATTTATGATTCATCTCACTTTAGAAAAAAGGAGAGGATAATGAAAAAAATCTTCACGCAAGGATTATTAGCCGCAAATATTCTCGCCTACTCTAGTGTTGCATTTGCTGGCTTTGGTGAGAAAAAATGGAATTTTGCGCTGGATGAAAGTGTTGTGATCATCCCATCCGATATTGTCCATCAAGGAGTTGAATACTCTTGTAGTATCTTTAAACCGAATAAAGTATCCTTCACTTTATCGTACTCTGCCCCTTCTGATCTAAGCAAATTGAGAATTGTTGTTGATGATGAAAAGAAATTAACCCATGATAAAGAAAAGAAGATCTTTACACTGAAAAATATAAAATCTCTTCATATAAGCTTTCCTTCGTCAGGACATTATACTTTTAAGAATATTACGAAGAAAAAAGTTGTTGGAACAAATTGTGACACAGGAGATTATGATTAATAATATTTCTATAACATCTAAATTTGAGTAGAGTTATTCTTTTTTCAGGTATTTTTTTCAAAATACGACATGATAAGCTGTTAAAACTAATCGCTGAAGAGGTATTTTTATACTAATATGGAAAAACCTTAAGCTGCTCAGAACATTAGATATTGAAGGACTTTTGCAAAAACTAAAAGACTAAACTTAAATTGTTCTGGATTTTCTACTATCAGAGCTATTTTTTAATAAGAATATGACTTCTATCTTCGTAGCTGCTTCATTTTAAGTGCTATGAAGCACATCTTACCCAAATCACTTAGATAAACAGATTTGAAACTATAAAATGTCGCTTATATCGAATAAGAACCATTTTTACGCTTATAAAACCAGTACCCCCTTATTTCTATAGCGCTGAATGTTGCATCTTCTCTTGTATGAGCACAGTCACTTAAAAAATATATGAAACCTTTTCTCAAATGATGAAAATTCATATATTGATCCATCTTGTGATAAACATCGATGTTTTTTAATTAAAAGAACAAGCACGCAAAGAGCGATAACATCTACTCAGTATTTATATTCGTATATGTTAAAAGAAAAAATATTACGTATTTGATATTCTCATTCACTATAGAAATCAGGTGGTGGTCTTATAAGCTATTTAAGATATTGACTTATCATTATAAGACTTTGATTTTTTTATACTGAATTACAACCACGAATAAAGTAAGATCCTCCCATCTTAAATCTTCATATTAAATCAATTAAAATCGTTTCCTTGAAAGTTACAAATGGAGGTGGTGTGTGAGTAAAAACGATTAAAAAAGAATAAAAAAGCTTCTTATAAAGCCTCTCAAGTGCAAGGGATCGCAATATTGGGAATTGTTAATAGTATGAGAGCTCAAATTTATACTTTTATTAAGCATAAAGAGGATAGTGCACAATGGATTTACACCTCAAGGGAAATATGTATACTATTTACGAGCGGGGTTTGAAATATCGTTAAGAGTACTGAGCAATAGCTCTTTAAAAAGCATGTAAATGAACAACACTAAGTTGTTCTGTTTGAGATGTTCTGTTTTGTGTGAGAGGAGCAACATCATTAAAGCAATATTTGCTAATTATTTAAATAGCACTCTTCCCCCTAACTTTCGAATGTTAGCCAATTACATGATCTATCTGCTTTATTTGCTTCTTTGACTGTTGTAAATTTTTGATGATTCAATTTCGTAGTTTTAGAACAGACATATCTATCCTAAAACTCTTACATATTTCAGCGAATGAGAATAATTATACATTCAGATTATCTTAAGCGAAAAATATTTTCATACCAAATAAATATGAAGAGCTACTGCTATGAAAACTGATAAATCCATAATCTCTTTGTTGTTTATATGTCAATAAATTAAACGCAAAGGAAAATTCTTCGTCGTTCTTAGGATATTTTTCGTTTCTGAGCTTGATTTTTCATTCCAAATCGACAATATGAACTTGGGAGGTTGGTGGTGGACGAACTGCTCGCCAACTGGGTCAGGTCTGGAAAGAAGCAGCCCCAACGAGTTCTGGTACGGGTCATCGTGCCAACCTCCTATTTTTCTGAAGAAATTATTTTTTATGCTGTCTTTTAGCGAGGTATTTTTAATCTTCAGAGCGGCATTTGTATGCAGCAAATAAAGGGGTTTGGTTATTTTTTAACAAATTGTCCCATAAATAATTTGATTAAGAAAAAATCCTTTTATATGAGACTACAGTATTGATCTATGTTTTTGTATTATCAAGATGTACGCATAAAGAACTTCGAAGTTGGAAATATTCATGGAAAATGTACCGGTAGAAACAGCCTATCGTGTTCTTGCTCGTAAATATCGACCCCAAAACTTCTCTGACCTTATTGGTCAGGAAGCTATGGTGCGTACTCTCACCAACGCCTTTGAAAAAGGTCGTATTGCACAAGCGTGGATGTTAACAGGGATTCGTGGCGTAGGTAAAACCACAACAGCACGTATTTTGGCACGTGCGCTTAATTATAAAACAAAAGATATTGACCAACCGACAACCGTATTAGACTCTCTTGGTGAACATTGCACACAAATTATCGAAGGACGCCATATTGATGTTATAGAAATGGATGCCGCTTCTCATACGGGCATTGATGATATTCGTGAAATTATTGAACAAATACGCTATCGTCCTGTTTCTGCACGTTATAAGGTTTATATTATCGATGAAGTACATATGCTCTCAACACAAGCCTTTAATGGTTTATTGAAAACTCTTGAAGAACCACCGTCCCATGTGAAATTTATTTTTGCCACAACAGAAATTCGCAAAGTTCCTATTACAATCCTTTCGCGTTGCCAACGTTTTGATTTGCGGCGTATTGAATCAAAAGCTTTGAGTGCACATTTGCGCCAAATTGCGAAATATGAAAAGGTAGAAGTAGAAGATCAAGCACTCTCTATGATTGCCCGTGCTGCAGAAGGATCTGCACGTGATGCATTATCCATTTTTGATCAAGCGATTGCCCATAGCAATGGCAATGTTAATGCCATTGCGGTGCGTACAATGTTAGGATTAGCGGATCAAGCACGTATTATTGATCTTTTTGAATTTATCATGAAGGGCGATGTTGTCAATGCATTACATGAATTACGCAGTCAATATGAGGCAGGTGCTGATCCTCTTACTGTATTGACAGAACTAGCCGATTTTAATCATCTGGTTACACGTTTACGTTTTACACCAGAAATAGTGGAAGATTTCTCACTGACTGAAGAACAACGTTTAAGAAGCTTAAACTTTTCAAAAAAACTTTCCGTTCCTGTTTTATCCCGAAACTGGCAAATGTTACTCAAAGGTTTGCAGGAAGTTAATCAAACTGCACGTCCGCTTCAAGCCGCTGAAATGCTTTTAATTCGTCTTGCTCACACGGCTGAGTTACCAACTCTTGATGAAGCTTTAAAAAAGCTTACGCAAGAAAAAACATCTCTCACATTGGTTAAAAACTCTTCTCATCAAGAATCTACAAATACAAATAATATAACAAAAGAAACAATGGTCGAAGCCTATGCTTCCTCGAGCGTTTCAAATACATTACCAGATCAATCAGATTTAAAAACATCCTTGAAAAACCAATTAGATCATTCCTTAAAACAGGAAAATTTAGTTAGAAATCGAAACCCTGACAAAATCAACGCCCAAGAAATAACAGAAACTCTTGAAACTTCTCAATCTATTGATCTTTCTGAAAAGAGTGCAAATTTATCGCATTCTGTCACGCAAACAACGGAAAAGATTACTCAACCTAAAACTCTAGTGATTAATTCTTTGCACGATATTGTTCAATTAGCCGAACAGCATAATGATGCTCCTTTCAAACTCCTTATTAAAGAATTTGTTCATCCTGTTTCTTTTGAAGCTGGGCATATTACCTTAAGACTTTCTGAAAATACCCCACAATTTCTTGCTCATGATATAGAAAAAAAGATATCTCAATGGACTGAAAAACGCTGGACTGTAACTTTTGTTAATGAAGGAGGTGGCCCAACTTTACAGGAGGAAAGTATAGCGATACAAAAGACTCTTTTTTCCAATGCAGAAACAGATCCTGATATCGCAAAAATCCTCAACCATTTTCCAGAAGCAAAAATTGTCGATATTCGACTCAATAAAGAAGAAAATGACCTTGATTTACTCCCCAAGACCTTTAAAAATGCTGATATTTTTAAAAATAAAAATGATATCAATGATGAATAAGGATACCTATTCCTATGCGTGAAATGATGAGCATGATGAAAAAAGCCAAAGAAATGCAAGAAAAAATGCAGAAGATTCAGGAAGAAATAGCTAATCTGCAAGCTACCGGCACTGCAGGGGGGGGGCTCGTCAATATCACTTTAAATGGCAAAAATATTATAACAGCAATTCAAATTGATCCTTCATTACTCAACCCTGAGGAAGCTGAAATTCTCGAAGATCTCATTATGGCAGCTTATAATGAAGCAAGAACAAAAATCGAAATTGCAATAGAAGAAAAAACCAAAAGTATAACGGCAGGGTTACCGCTCCCTTCAGGTTTAAAGCTTCCATTTTAATGAAACAGATCTTTTTCTTGGGACAAAAATATGTCTAAATACATTGCAGGACCTGAGATTGAACGTCTCATTCAGATTTTATCACGTATACCAGGTCTTGGTCCACGTTCAGCGCGTCGTGCTGCGCTTCATCTTATCAAAAAAAAAGAGACATTGCTGGAGCCTTTAGGAGCAGCTATACAAGCAGCTATAGAAAAAGTTGGCATTTGTTCTGTTTGTGGAAATGTCGATACCATTGATCCTTGTTCAATTTGTACAGATCCTCGCCGCGATGATACAACAATTATCGTTGTTGAAGATATTGCTGATCTGTGGGCTCTTGAGCGCGCAAAAACTTTGGCCGCACGTTACCATGTATTGGGTGGACGACTCTCCCCCTTAGATGGAATAGGTCCTGACGAACTCAACATTGCCACCTTAATACAACGTGTTGTACAAAACCCTATTAGGGAGATTATTCTTGCTGTCAATGCGACTGTCGAAGGTCAAACAACTGCTCACTATATCATCGACCAGCTTTCCAATTTTTCAGTTAAAATTACGCGACTTGCTCATGGTGTTCCTGTAGGAGGCGAGCTTGATTATCTTGATGATGGAACTTTAGCAGCAGCTGTACAAGCACGAACAAATCTTTAAAACTCGCTTCTAATGCCCATTGTCTCTTCTTACTTGCTATTTTTTTCTTTTTATGAGGGAATATTAAAATGTCAAAGAAAAAACTTTCCCTTGTGAATAATTTTGGTCCAGGTATTCTATTATGCCTGCTCATATCTGCCTTAGCTTATGGTTTAGAAGTGATAGAAAAACTGTTTTCCGCAGAAGCATGGCTTGAAAGCCTTGTTTTGGCAATTCTCTTAGGATCCATTACTCGTAGCTGTTTTAATCTGCCAAAATATTTCCAAAAAGGTATAACCTTTTGTGCAAAAACGCTTCTTGAAATTGCTATTGTTCTTTTAGGGGCAAGCATTAGCATCCATGCTGTTCTTTCAGCCGGTTGGAATTTGCTTGCAAGCATCGTATTCGTTATATTTATAACCATCCTCATTAGTTTTGTTATAGGCAGACTTTTTGGACTTTCTGCCAATTTAGCAATGCTAGTCGCTTGTGGTAATGCCATTTGTGGCAATTCAGCTATCGTTGCAACTGCCCCTGTCATCCATGCTAAACATGAAGATGTAGCGGCAGCAATTGCTTTTACCGCTCTTTTAGGGGTTCTTATTATTTTATTTCTCCCTTTTTTACACCCACTTTTGAATTTATCATTTAACCAATATGGTGTGCTTGCAGGAATGGTTGTTTATGCTGTACCACAAGTCTTAGCAGCAACAGCGCCAATATCTTTCGTAAGCGTTCAAATTGCAACAATTGTCAAATTGGTGCGGGTTTTAATGTTGGGCCCTGTTATTTTTATCCTATCCATCATCTATCGTCGATCAGCACAAACACATTTTCGTCTACACACTCTCGTCCCATGGTTTATCATTGGCTTTATTATCATGATGCTTGTTCGCTCAAGTGGTCTTATCCCTGAAAAGGCTATCAATCCAATCAAACTTATTGCTCAACTGTTCACGGTCATTTCAATGGCAGCTTTAGGATTAGGTGTTGATATCCGCTCATTAAAAAAAGCAGGATGGCGCGTTATTTTAGCTTCAACTTCCTCCATACTCCTTCTTGGCGCTTGTAGCCTTATCATGATAGGATTAATTGATCTGAACCATATAACATTTTGAAATATGCATTTATTATTTTTTTCAACAGAGCATGCAATCAATTCAAAGGCTCACTAAGTATTAAAAGCAGTTTTTTATAAAACCAGCAAAAGTTCTAAAAAACTGCTCATTATTCTATACAAAAAATTGAAAGAGCTGTTATGTTAAGTGAAGACTGTCAGAATTACTTTTTCAATTAGCTTTTCAGTCCATAATGATTTGCAATGACGTAGTATCAAATACGTAACTCATGTAAAACAATGCCATTTCTTTCATCTTCTCATTACGCTGAAGTTTTTATACAAAGACTGATAAAATATGCTCTTGTTTGGAAAAAATATGGGGTCATGGCTTTCCCCCTTTTAAATTACTTTTACTTACTATGTAATATAAGTCTATGTAATATAAGTGGCATCGTCGTACTATTTGATAGCTTAAAATGTTGTGACAATCCTTACATTTAAACGATTCGTAAAAGGAGTTTTTATTCACACCCTAATTTCGCTTGTAATTTACAAGCTAATAACTTTAATTGTTTTGCCATAAGTATATTTGAGATAAGAGAATCTTACAATATTCAAGGTACTCATTCAAAAAGTGATAACAAATAGGGATTAAATCAACATCTCGTTCTATCCCATAAAAAGATATTGTTGCTTATTGGCACTAGTAACTCTCTTATAAATGAAATATACGATAATAAAAAGATTAAAAATACAGCAGGACTTTTGTTTATCATTTTATTCGACTAAAATATTTTTATGCTTATCCTTGCTATAGATACTGCTTCAATTTATTGTGCTGTTGCGCTCATTCATCATAAATCTGTTATTGCGCATATCAATGAGCGCATGAACAAAGGACATGCTGAAAAACTTATTGGGCAGATTACACAAATAATGACACAAGCCAATATGACGCTTGATCAAGTTGAGCGTATTGCTGTCAATATTGGACCTGGATCATTTACTGGTGTACGTGTCGGTGTTGCAACAGCGCGCGCTTTGGCATTAGCACTTGAAATACCTGCTGTTGGAGTGAGTGCTCTTGAAGCGTTAGCAGCACAAGTAATAAACAGTAAAAGTACAGCATCAGCAATTACTGTTGTCATTGAAGCAGGGAGAGAGATGTTCTACCATCAAAATTTTCATAATGATCTCACACCTTTAGGAGCGCCGGGATTAAAAACAATTGAAAATATCCTCGAAGATTTGCCAAAAAAAACCCGACTGACTGGCCCAGCTGCTGATGCCGTTGTGGAGCATATTAAAAGCCATAAAATAAACGAAAAAATTGTCCTAGAAAAAATCCCCTGCGAAGCGGCTGATATTGTAAACTATGCTTATCTTGCTGCAAACAAACAATCAAAAAATTCGCCTCGCCCACTCTATCTACGCAGCGCTGATGCAAAACAACAAACCAATTTTGCTTTACCACAAAAAAAATAATGCCCAAATTTTCATTGACAAAAAAGATTTTTGGAATTGCTCCGCTACAAGTTAATGATAGTGCTCCTCTTCATCAAATTCATCAACATTGTTTTACCCCGTCTTGGGGAAAAGAAGCTTTTGATAATTTCTTAACAGATCACTCTATCTTCGGATACAAAGTTTTTCTCATCGATCGCTCTGATCAAATTTTAGGCTTTTGCCTATGCCGTCTCATCCTTGATGAAGCAGAAATTATCACGATTGCTGTTCACCCTCATTATCGTCAACAAGGAATTGGTACCTTTCTTATCGAAAGAACAGTTCACCATCTTCACGACAAAGGCGCTATAAAATTATTCTTGGAAGTAGAAGCCACAAACCTTTCTGCTTTGAACCTTTATCAACGCTTTGAATTTCAAAAAATTTCTGAACGTCTTGCCTACTACCCGTCAAAAAATGGTCGTGGTGATGCAATTATCATGCAAAAAACTTTTAAGTAAATAGATTGAGATTTGTGTAAAAAACATTTACACATGCACCATGAATAAAGTAAATCCTAAAAATACACCTCCTGTTGCTCCGAAAAAGGTTTTTATCAAAACCTATGGATGTCAAATGAATGTTTATGATAGCCAACGGATGACTGATAGCCTCAGTTCGCAAGGCTATGTAACAACACAATTTCCCAATGATGCCGATCTTATTCTTGTTAATACCTGTCATATTCGTGAAAAAGCAGCAGAAAAACTTTATTCTGATCTCGGTCGTTTGCGCGTTATGCGTCAAGAGCGCACACCTGATAAACCCCTGATGGTTGGTGTAACGGGTTGCGTTGCACAAGCTGAGGGAAGTGAGATCTTGCGCCGTGCTCCAACAGTGGATCTTGTTATTGGTCCGCAAATGTATCATCGCTTGCCAGAATTGTTAGAGAAGGCCAAACAAGGAAAAAAAATTATCGAAACAGACTATGCTGTTGAAGATAAATTTGCTCATTTGCCACCCCATAATAAACATGCAGTAAGAAAACGAGGTGTTAGCGCATTTTTAACAGTACAGGAAGGTTGCGATAAATTTTGCACTTTTTGTGTTGTGCCCTATACACGCGGTGCCGAAATATCACGATCCGTTGAGCAAATTACTGAAGAAGCCCTTCAACTCATCGAAGCGGGTGTCAAAGAAATTACACTGCTTGGACAAAATGTCAATGGTTGGCATGGACAAAGTGCTGATGGCAAAACTTGGCGTCTTGGCGATCTTCTTTATCATCTTGCAAAACTCGATGGTTTAAAGCGTTTGCGTTACACAACCAGCCACCCACGTGATATGGATGATAGCCTTATTGCCGCGCATCGAGATCTTGATATGTTAATGCCTTACCTCCATCTTCCTGTTCAATCAGGTTCAGATCGCATCTTAAAAGCTATGAACCGCCAACACAAAAGCTCTCATTATCTTCATCTTATCGAAAAAATTCGAACCGCACGGCCAGACATTGCCTTTTCAGGCGATTTCATTGTAGGATTTCCAGGAGAAACAGATGAAGACTTTGAAGAAACCATTAAACTTATTCAACAAGTACAGTACAGTTCAGCTTATTCTTTTAAATATTCTCCCCGTCCTGGAACAGTGGGAGCCACAATGAAAAATTATGTTGATGAATCTGTAAAAGATGCCCGCCTTCAACAGTTACAAGTCCTTCTCCTTGAACAACAAAATGCGTTTTTGCGTTCTAAAATTGGTCAAAAAACTAACGTTCTCATCGAAAAACCTGGACGTCACTCAGGGCAAATGGTAGGACGTTCCCCTTGGCTTTTACCTGTTGTCGTAGATACAGAAGCCTCTACAGGTAGCGTAATAGAAATTCATATTAAAAATGCAAGCTCAAACAGTTTTGTTGGTGAAATGACAAATAGATAAACATACCTCTAAAACCTTGTTCACAATAAATATTTTGGAAAACTCTTTTATTTTAAAAGAAAATGATTACATCTAAAACGTGCACTTTTCTAAAAAATTGTCTTTTATAAAATTTACTTAACAAAACGTGCAATATTTATGTAGATATGGAGAATAGGCTGAAAGCTTCAACCGAAAAAATAAAGCGTATTAAAGAAAAAGTAAATATGTCCCTTGAAAAGGCTGATAACTTGAAACAAACAAGCGCTTCAGATCCGAGCCAAGTTGTTTTGATTTTCGAAAATAATAAATATGCAAAAGCAGTTTTTGGTAAATTTGACGAAAATCTCGCTTATATCGAAAAAAAACTTGAACTTAGTATTCATCCGCGTGGTAATGAAGTCTTAATCCGTGGAAGTATTTCTGTTATAAAACGTGCGCAATATGTATTGCAGCAACTTTATGAACGTGCCCAAACACATCAAGAGCTCACTTTATCAGATATAAAAGGAGCACTTGCTATGGCAAATATACCAAAGAAGCAGAAAGAAGACACAATAACATACAAATCTGCAACGAAACGTATACCAGCACGGTTGAGTACCCATAAAAAAATAATTCATGCAAGAACTCCAACACAAGATGCTTACATACGCGCTATGGAGCATACTGAGCTTGTATTTGGTGTAGGACCAGCAGGAACAGGCAAAACGTATCTTGCTGTTGCTCATGCTGCAATGCTTCTAGAACGTGGTATCATTGAGCGAATTATTCTCTCACGTCCGGCTGTTGAAGCTGGAGAACATCTTGGTTTTCTTCCCGGTGATCTCAAAGAAAAAGTCGACCCATATTTACGACCACTTTATGATGCTCTTTATGATATGATGCCCGCTGAAAAAATAGAACGCATTTTAGCTTCTGGTGTCATAGAAATTGCTCCTCTTGCCTTTATGCGCGGACGAACACTTGCCCATGCTGCTGTTATTCTTGATGAGGCACAAAATACTACGCCCATGCAAATGAAGATGTTCCTCACACGTCTTGGTGAAGGAACACGTATGATTGTTACCGGTGACGTAAGCCAAATTGATTTGCCTACAGGGCAAAAATCAGGTCTCATTGAAGCAATTCGCATTCTTTCAAATGTAGAAAATATTGCAATTGTACATTTTGATGAAGAAGATGTTATACGCCATCCACTTGTTGCTGCTATCGTTCGTGCTTATGATCGTGATTCCGAAATACAAAATAAAAAAAAATCATTCGCATGCGATGCATTAAAAAATGAATTTGATTCATCATGATTATTATTGATATAATGGTCAAAAGCGCAGGGTGGAATGATGAGAAAATGCTTTATAATATCACTGAAAAAGCATTAATGACGACTATGCATCATGTTTCATTGGAAAATGTTGTAAGCGAGATTAGCCTGCTTTTTACGGATGATAAACATATGGCACAAATCAATGCACAATGGCGCAACAAAAACAAATCTACTAATGTATTATCCTTTCCTGCTTTTCCACTTAAAGCTGGAAATCCTCCTGGTCCCATGCTCGGTGATATTATTATTGCGCGAGAGACTGTTGTTCTCGAAGCAGAAAAACAAGGAAAAACATTTCAAGACCATTTAACGCATATGATTGTTCATGGTATCTTGCATCTGCTTGGCTATGACCATGAAACTGATAATGAAGCATATCAAATGGAAAAGCTCGAAAGAGAAATTCTGCAAAAGCTTTCCATAAAAGATCCTTACGCTGAATTGTCTATAAATGATAAAATTTAACTTTTAAAATCAATATTACGAGCATACCATTCAAAGCCTCTCATTCACCTAATTATAAAAAGAAAGTTTAGAAGATTTCAAAACCATGACAAACAAAACAAATGCACAAAATAATAGTCAAACATCTTCTAATAATGAAAAAAAAACCTCTCAACAGACGAATCATACAGAAAAATATTCTCTGATGAATCATTTGTTTTCATTTTTACGGGGTCGTAATTGTGTGTCTACATCACTGCGCGATGATCTTACCGTTGCACTCACGACTGACAATAAAAAAGACACTGCCCTCTTCTCACCTGAAGAACGTACTATGTTGCATAATATTTTACGCTTACGTGAAGCACGCGTGGATGATGTTATGATACCACGTTCTGAAATCGAAGCACTGGAAATAAACACTTCACTTGGAGAAACCCTTAAATGCTTCGCAAAAATTGGTCATTCTCGCTTACCTGTTTATGCTGAAACTTTAGATGATCCGCGTGGCATGATTCATATCCGCGATATTCTTAACTATATGACTCGCTTTATTGTCAGCCCAACAAAAACCGAACAGAAATCCGATTTGCTTCAATTAAACCATACAGACTTACACACCCCAATCGGTGAATTGGATCTGATCCGAACTGTTCTCTTTGTTCCAAGTTCCATGCTTGCAAGCAAATTATTAACACGAATGCAAACTACACGAACTCAAATGGCTTTAGTTATTGATGAACATGGGGGAACAGATGGTCTCGTTTCAATGGAGGATATTGTTGAATTGGTTGTTGGTGATATCGAAGATGAACATGATAATGTCGACAATGCTATCGTACGTGAACCAAACAATAAATGGCTCGTTGATGCAAGAACTGAACTAGAAGATGTGGAGAAAGCTCTTGGTCCTGATTTTATCGTAGGGGAATATGGTGATGATGTTGATACGATTGGTGGTTTGATCGTCTCCATTCTTGATCGCATTCCTGCCAAAGGTGAAATTGTCGAAGCTGTACCTGGTTATAGATTTCGTATTTTAGAAGCTGATAAACGCCGGATTAAGCGATTGCGTATTTTTCGCATTCCAAAAAATGAGAATCTTGAGAACAATGTCATCCCTAAAGAATAGTCCAGCGTTTTTAAACAATTTCATCGTTTTTTTGTCCTCTGTTACCGGTTGGAAGCGCCAAGCATGGATATTTCTCTGTGGTGCTCTTACTTCTTTTGCACTTCCACCCTTTTATTTGACACCTCTTTGCTTTTTAACTTTCCCTCTCTTTATTGTTTTGCTGGACTCAATACGGGACGCAAAAAACAATAAAAAACATTTTTTTACTTACGCTTTAAGCTGTGGAACCTTTGGTTTTAGTTATTTTATTTGCGGACTTTGGTGGCTATGCAATGCTTTGTTAACAGATCCAGATTCTTTTGGTTGGGCAGTCCCATTAGCCATTTTAGTTCCTCCACTCTACCTTTCTCTTTATTGGTTTTTTTCTGGTTTCATTGTCGGTTTATTATGGACAAAAGGAATAGCACGCTTTTTTGTTTTAGCCTTTGCATTAGGATTGTCCGAGTGGTTGCGTGCGTTTTTATTCACAGGATTTCCATGGAATGCTCTTGGCTATACAGCCATGCCAACCCCAATGTTCATGCAATCTGATGCAATCGTGGGACTTTACGGAATGAATATTCTTGCTGTCTTAGCCTACAGTTTGCCAACTGTTTTATTAACAAATGAAAAAAAGAAAGTGGCACTCTCTCTTTGCTTATCACTTATATTCATTCACAGTGGTTTTGGGTTTTATCGTCTTCATACTATAGAAAACACAGCTAAAAATCAAAAAAGTTCTTATTGGGTGCGCATTGTTCAACCTTCCATCCAACAAAATATAAAATTGCGTGATAATACACGAGAAGCTATGTTGGAAGCGCATATGAATCTAAGTGCAATGCCAACAACCGATCAAAATTCAGAACCCGATTTTATCGTATGGCCCGAAGCTTCCGTTCCTTACCTTCTCTATGATAACTCATCTATCACAATGCGCATTGCCTCTCTTTTAAAACCTAAACAATGGGCTATTATCGGAGCAATACGAGCCAGCAATGATCTACCTCATTCCCAAACACAATATTTTAATACAATTGCAGTCATTAATGCTCAAGGTAATATTTTAAATACTTCCGATAAACTTCATTTGGTTCCTTTTGGTGAATATCTTCCTTATCAGAATTTATTGAAAAAAATTGGATTGCGTACCCTTGCCGATAATATTGGTGGATATAGTGCTGCAAGTGTGCGCAAAATTGTTACAATGCCAAACGGATTTTCTTATCTACCCTTGATTTGTTATGAAGCAATATTTCCTCATGAAATGACTTTTAAAGGCTCCCCGCCTCAAGCAATTATTAATATTACAAATGATGCATGGTTTGGTGTAACACCAGGACCCTATCAACATCTTCAACAAGCACAACTTCGTGCCGTTGAACTCGGAATCCCCCTCATACGAGCAGCCAATAACGGAATATCAGCTGTTATTGATTCTTATGGACGAATCGTTGTAGCTCTTCAACAAAATGCTGTGGGCATTATTGATTCACAAGTTCCATCATCCATTACCCCTATAGGAAGCAATGAATACAGAACTTTCTCTACTTTTATCTTATTCATCCTTATGCTATTGTGTCGTGTTGGTTTTGGTTCTACAAAACAGCTTAAATGATTCAAGTGCCCTTTGTACGGTATTATGTTGCGTTTACCAGTAATATTGGGAAAAAATATTACATATTATTTTAATTATATGATAAATCAGCTGCGCATAAATATGATGTTGGTTTAGAATAAAAGTGCTGGAAATAAAGAGTTGCATTATGACCGAAACTAGAAAAAAACCTGACCCTATAGATATCTATGTTGGAACTCGTATCCGCTTACGTCGTAATATTTTAGGACTCACTCAAGAGAAACTAGGTGAAAAATTAGGAATTACTTTTCAGCAAATCCAAAAATATGAAAAAGGAACAAACCGTATTGGTGCCAGTCGTCTTCAAGCGATAGCGGAAATTATGGATGTTCCTGTTTCTTACTTTTTTGATAAAGGTATTACCTCCCAACAAGTAGAGGGTTTTGCTGAAAATGATCACAATTTTATAGACTTTTGTTCTAGCAGCGAAGGGATTCAGCTCATGCGCGCTTTTACAAATATATCTGATGCTAAAGTGCGTCGAAAAATTATTGATTTGGCAAAAGCACTTTCTGAGGAAGATTTGACAAATAAGCTATAAATTTAAATTATATCTTTTCTCTTTTATTCATATAAATTTTCATTGACGATTTGCTGTAGAATTAGCAAATCGTGACAACTTTAGTAAGCAATTAATTAAATCGTTGATTTTCTTTTTTGAAGGAGTTCCTATGCCGCATCAAGATTATCTTTTTACGAGCGAATCGGTATCGGAAGGACATCCTGATAAAATTTGTGATCGTATTTCCGATGAAATCGTTGATATGATCTATAAAGAAGCTGAAAAGACTGGTACTGATCCATGGTTAATACGCGTTGCCTGTGAAACTCTCGTCAGTGTCAACCGTGTTGTTATCGCTGGTGAAGTGCGTGTCCCCGATACGCTATTAAAAAAAGATAAAAATAAAGAATTTATCTATGATGAAACTGGCTTTCCACTCATTAATCCTACGCGTTTTCGTACAGCAGCGCGCCGTGCTATTCGGACCATTGGCTATGAACAAGCAGGATTCCATTGGAAAACTGTTAAAATTGATGTTCTTTTGCGCCCTCAATCAGCTGACATAGCAAGAGGGGTTGATAATGCTACGGATCGGCATGGTGAAGAAGGAGCAGGTGATCAAGGCATCATGTTTGGATATGCTTGCCGTGAAACACCTGATTTCATGCCTGCGCCAATTTATTATGCGCATAAAATTCTCAAACTTCTTGCCGCAGCCCGTCATAAAGGAGAGGGAGAAGCTGGAAAATTAGGACCAGATGCTAAAAGCCAAATAACCATACGCTATAAAAATGGAAAACCGATAGAGGTCACATCCATTGTTCTTTCAACTCAGCACCTCGATGAAAGCTGGGATTCCAACAAGGTACGTACAGTGGTTGAACCTTACATTCGTCAAGCTTTACATGACATTCCCATTGCAGCTCAATGCAGTTGGTATATTAACCCAACAGGAAAATTTGTCATTGGTGGTCCTCAAAGCGATGCCGGATTAACAGGACGCAAAATTATTGTGGATACTTATGGAGGCGCAGCACCCCATGGAGGCGGTGCTTTTTCAGGAAAAGATACAACAAAAGTTGATCGTTCTGCAGCCTATGCGGCACGCTATCTGGCTAAAAATATTGTTGCGGCTCATTTAGCAGAGCGATGCACCATTCAACTCTCTTATGCAATTGGTATTGCACAACCTTTATCTATTTATCTTAATCTTCATGGAACAGGAAAAGTCGATGAAAAAGTTATTGAAGCAGCCATTCGCAAAATAATGGACCTTTCACCTACCGGCATTCGAAAACATCTTGACCTCAATAAACCTATTTATGCGAAAACAGCTGCCTATGGTCATTTTGGGCGAAAACCAAAACACGATGGTTCGTTTTCATGGGAAAAAACTGATCTCGTGAAAACGCTTCAAACAATGATCCAAATTCCATGATTAAATATAATACACGCAAGAGTGAAGCATTTTTTGGACGCCGACAAGGAAAACGATTACGAAACTGTCAGCTTATCCGTATAAAAACGCTTCTCCCAACTCTTAACATTGATTTAAATGTCCCTCCTCCCTCAAACCTTACATCCTTATTTTCAAGCAAAGTAAGAGAAATTCGACTTGAAATCGGCTTTGGTGGAGGTGAACATTTACTTCATGAAATGGAATATTTTCCACAAACCGGTTTTATTGGCATCGAGCCCTTCATTAATGGCATGGCAAAAATGTTAATGTCTCTTGAACAGCATGCACAGCATCAAAATCATCTCCGACTCTATGATGATGATGCTACACGCCTCCTTGATTGGCTCCCAAATGCATCACTCGATGGAATAGACCTTTTCTACCCTGATCCATGGCCTAAAAAAAAGCATTGGAAACGACGCTTCATCAACATAAAAAATCTTAATCGTTTTGCGCGCGTTCTTAAAACAGGCAAAAAATTCCGCTTTGCTAGCGATATAGACAGTTATGTAAACTGGACTTTGTACCATTGTGCACAACATGATCACTTTGAATGGAAAGCAGAAAGCCCTCAAGACTGGAAACTCCCTTATCCACTATGGAAAGGAACCCGCTATGAAGCAAAAGCTTTACGCGAAGGACGAACACCTGCCTATCTTACCTTTATCAAGAAATAAATGATCAAGCGCTTTTCTCATAAACAACTTGAAAAATTTTGAATTTAAGAGTATCAATAGTTAAATTCTTGGTCTTATGATGAAGGGTGGGCCGTTGGACCCGCTCTTTTTTAATATCATAAAACTGATGAAACCAACTTGGATAAAATGTATGAACGAAGCTGAAAAAATAAGCAATCTTGACGAACCACGCCTGTTTGAAGAAGATGGTATCGAAGCACAGGTTGCTGCTCTTGTCATACCACTACTTAAACCTTTAGGTTTTCGTTTGGTTCGTGTGAAACTTCTTGGTCAAAATGGTTTAACACTTCAAATTATGGTTGAACGTGCCGATGGTTCTATGACCGTAGAAGATTGTGAAACTGTTAGTCGAACTGTTTCCCCCCTCCTTGATGTACAAAATGTTATTGAACGCAAATATCATTTAGAAATCTCATCACCTGGAATTGATCGTCCATTGGTAAGAAAATCTGACTTTTTTCATTGGCAAGGGCATCTTGCAAAAATTGAAACCAAAATAACAATTGATGGGCGCCGAAAATTTCGCGGGACACTTACAAATATCACGCAAGATGGATTTATTTTAAACACTGATAAAGCTGCTTATGGAGAAGCCATGTATACCCCTATTTCCTTTTGTGATATCATAAATGCGCATTTAGTGCTTACCGATGAGCTTATTCGCGATGCATTGAAAAAAAATAAAGAGTTAGGTCAACAATTCATTGCTGAAGAGAAAGCTAACGACTCTATACAGACGCTCAATTTCAAAAAATAATATCACTGGGAAATACCCATCGTGTGGCACAAAGAAGGAGAAAATTGATGGCTACAAGCGCTAACAGGCTTGAGATTCTGCAAATTGCAGATGCTGTTGCACGTGAAAAGTCAATCGACCGTGAAATTGTCATTTCTGCGATGGCTGATGCTATTCAAAAAGCAGCACGTTCTCGTTATGGTCAAGAAACAAATATCCGTGCTGAAATCAATTCTAAAACAGGTGAAATTAAATTACAGCGCCTGCTTAAAATCGTTGATGTCGTTGAAGACTATACAACGGAAATTACTTTGTCTGATGCTCTTAAACATCAAGCAGAAGCAAAAATTGGTGATTTTTTTGCTGATCTTTTACCTCCTATGGATTTTGGACGTATCGCAGCACAATCTGCTAAACAGGTTATTGTACAAAAAGTACGCGACGCAGAGCGTGATCAGCAATATGAAGAATTCAAAAATAAAGTTGGTGAAATTATTTCTGGTACAGTTAAGCGTGTGGAATATGGTAATGTTATCGTTGATCTCGGACGTGGTGAAGCTATTGTGCGCCGTGATGAATTAATTCCTCGTGAATCATTCCGCTATGGAGATCGTATTCGTGCTTTTGTCAATGATGTACACCGTGAAACGCGTGGTCCGCAAATTTTCCTTTCACGCACACATCCCCAATTTATGGTAAAACTTTTCACTATGGAAGTGCCAGAAATTTATGATGGTATTATAGAAATCAAATCTGTTGCTCGTGATCCAGGTTCACGGGCTAAAATCGCCGTTGTTTCACGCGATGGTTCCATTGATCCTGTTGGAGCATGCGTTGGAATGCGAGGAAGTCGTGTACAAGCTGTTGTTGCTGAATTACAAGGCGAAAAAATTGATATTATTCCTTGGTCGCCTGATGCGGCAACATTTGTCGTTAATGCACTGCAACCTGCTGAAGTTTCTAAAATCATCCTTGATGAAGATGCTGAACGGATTGAAGTTATTGTGCCAGATGATCAACTTAGCCTTGCTATTGGACGACGTGGACAAAATGTTCGCTTGGCTTCGCAACTAACAGGATGGAACATTGATATTTTAACGGAAAAGGAAGAATCTGAAAATCGTCAAAAAGAATTTACTGAACGGAGTAAATTGTTTATGGAAGCCTTAGAGGTTGACGAAATGATCGGACAAGTTATGGCATCAGAGGGTTTTTCTTCTATTGAAGAAATCGCCTATATTGATCTTGAAGAGATCGCTTCTATTGATGGTTTTGACCATGATACCGCCGCTGAAATCCAAAGTCGTGCCCGAGAATATCTTGATCATCAAGAAAAAGAACTCGATGAAAAACGCAAAAAGCTCGGAGTTTCTGACGAATTGCGAACACTTCCTGGAATGACAAGTGCTATGTTGGTTGCTGTAGGTGAGGATGGTGTAAAAACAATAGAAGACTTTGCTGGCTATGCCGTTGATGATTTAGCTGGTTGGAGAGAACGCAAAGAAGGTCAAACACAGAATTTTTCTGGTATTTTAACCCCTTTTGACATTACACGCGCGGATGCAGAAGCTATGGTTTTAGCCGCACGTGTACAAGCAGGCTGGATAGACCAAGCTGATCTTGTTACAGAAAATCCTGTAGAAGATGAAAATTCTGCAGAAAATGAAAAAACAGATGATTTGGATGTGGATACACTTTAAATGAATGAACGGACTTGCATTGTGACCAGAAAAAATGCTTCAGCACAAACGCTGATCCGTTTTGTTATTGGTCCCAATAACCAAATTGTTCCTGATCTTAAAGCGAATTTACCAGGGCGTGGCGTTTGGATTTCTGCCCATCACGCTATTATTGAGAAAGCAATCAAACAGAAAGCTTTTCATAGAAATTTTAAAACAGATGTTGAGGTTGCGCCAAATCTTGTGCATGTTGTTGATACGCTTTTACTAAAAGCCGCTCTTTCAAGCCTTTCCATGGCACGAAAAGCGGGAGCAATTGTTATGGGAGCAACAAAGGTTGATGCTGCTATCCGATCTGGTAAAGTTATTCTTGTACTTCATGCTAAAGAAACAACAGATGATGGGAAACGAAAAATTGCACAGGCCATCCATTCAATACAACAACAAACAAATCGGACTATAAAAAACATATCTTTATTTACAAGTGATGAAATGCGAGTGGCTTTTGGCTCTAATCCTGTAATGCACGCGGCCTTATTGGACACAAAAGCTGCTGAGGGATTTCTCAAAACGACATATAAATTGATCAGCTATCGTGACGACAAGCATAGTAAGCCTAGTGAGATGACGGCACAAGCCGTGAAGGAAATACAATGAGTGAAAATAACAACGACAAAACAACAGTCAAGAAGACACTAACTCTCAAGAGGTCTGTCTTGGAAACGAGCACGGTCAAACAAAATTTTAGTCATGGCCGTACGAAGGCTGTCGTTGTCGAAACCAAACGGCGTAAAATTACGCGACCTGATGAAAAAGCTGAAACCCCACAGCCCATTACAAAGCCGCATGTGGCCCCTCAGCGCTCTAAACCGCGTTTTGAGGGAAAAAAGCCTCAAGAATCTGTGACCAAAAGCAATCTTTCATCGACTGAAATGGAAGCGAGACTTCGCGCATTAGAAGAAGCACATATCCAAGAAAGAATAACACGAGAACAAGCCGAAGAAGAAGCAAGGCGCGCTAAAGAGCGTGAAGAAATTTTACAGCAAGAAATTAAAGAAAAAGAAATACATCTCCAACAAGAAGAAGAAATATCGCCAGTACAGGCTCCACCTGTTCCCCCTCTCATTGAACAGACAGATATTTCTATTGCGCCTAAAAACACAACTGTGGTTGAAAAACGCAAAATAGATGAAAATAAAGAGGAAGAACGGCATAGTCGACGTGCTAATCCTGCTAAATCAGAAATACGTGTACCAAAAGTTGTCAAAGGAGCTGATGAGCGGCGACGCGGAAAGCTAACTCTGAATAGTGCACTAGATGAAGAAGGAAGCGCACGTGGACGCTCAATGGCTGCAATGCGGCGTAGACAGGAAAAGTTTAAGCGTGCACAAAATCAAGAACCAAGAGAAAAAATTTCTCGCGAAGTTGTTCTTCCTGAAACGATTACCATTCAAGAGCTCGCACAACGTATGACTGAGCGTTCTGTTGATGTGATTAAATTCTTGATGAAACAAGGACAAATGATGAAACCTGGCGATGTTATTGATGCAGATGTTGCCGAACTCATCGCTGTTGAATTTGGCCATACTGTTAAACGTGTTTTAGAATCTGACGTAGAGGAAGGTATCTTTAATATAACAGATAATCCTCAAAACATGCAGCAGCGCCCTCCTGTTGTAACCATTATGGGCCATGTTGACCACGGAAAAACTTCTCTTTTGGATGCTATTCGTAAAGCAAATGTTGTTTCTGGCGAAGCAGGAGGTATTACGCAGCATATTGGTGCCTATCAAGTAGAACAAAACGGTCAAAAAATTACCTTTATTGATACACCAGGACATGCTGCATTTACGGCTATGCGTGCACGTGGAGCTCGTGTTACCGATATTGCTGTTCTCGTTGTAGCCGCTGATGATAGTGTTATGCCCCAAACGATTGAATCAATCAATCATGCGAAAGCCGCTGGTGTACCTATCATTGTTGCTATCAACAAAATTGATAAACCAGCTGCGAATGCACAAAAAGTGCGTACAGAACTTTTACAACATGAAGTATTTGTTGAAACTATGGGCGGAGAAACTTTGGACGTTGAAGTTTCTGCTAAAACTGGTCAAAATCTTGATAAACTTCTCGAAGCTATCCTTCTTCAAGCTGAAATGCTTGATCTGAAAGCAGATTCTCAACGAACTGCAGAGGGCGTTATCATTGAAGCCAAATTGGATCGCGGACGTGGATCTGTTGCAACAGTTCTTGTTCAAAAAGGTACATTACACCCTTCTGATATTATAGTTGCCGGAAATGAATGGGGTCGTGTGCGTGCTTTGATTGATGACCATGGTCGCCATATTAAAGAAGCGCTCCCCTCTACACCGATTGAAATTTTGGGCATGCAGGGAACACCTCAAGCTGGTGACCGTTTTGCTGTTGTTACGCATGAAGCAAAGGCACGTGAAATTTCTGAATACCGTCAACGATTAGCACGTGATAAAGCTGTTGCGCGGCAAACTGGTTCGCGTGGTTCTCTTGAACAGATGATGACAAAATTGCAAACGATAGGTGTTAAGGAATTTTCTCTTATTATAAAAGGGGATGTGCAGGGATCAATTGAAGCAATCGCTTCAGCATTGGAAAAACTCGGAAATGATGAGGTTCGTGCGCGTATTGTACATTCTGGTGCGGGAGGAATTACCGAAAGTGATATTTCTCTTGCGGAAGCTTCTAATTCTGCTGTAATTGGTTTTAATGTTCGAGCCAATAAGCAAGCACGTGATTTTGCTAAAACACAAGGAATTGAAATTCGTTATTACAACATCATTTATGATCTTGTTGACGATATTAAGGCTGCCATGTCTGGATTACTCTCACCAGAACAGCGTGAAACTTTCCTTGGTAATGCTGAAATCCTAGAAGTCTTTAACATTACAAAAACTGGAAAAGTTGCAGGATGTCGTGTTACAGAAGGTAAAATAGAACGAGGAGCCGGTGTTCGCCTTATCCGCGATAATATCGTTATTCACGAAGGAAAGCTGAAAACACTCAAACGCTTTAAGGATGAAGTCAATGAAGTGCAAAGTGGTCAAGAATGTGGAATAGCCTTTGAAAATTATGAAGACATGCGCGCAGGAGACATCATTGAGATCTTCCGTATCGAACATATTAATCGCACATTATAAAATAATCCAATAACTTTACTCTGTTGTAAAATGAAGAAAGTTATTAGGTTTTATACACAATATCTCTTTTTCCTTATCTAAATGGTCAAAAAAAGAGATCTTGTAGCAAGGATAAAACTTTGATGAAAAATGCAAAGCCCTCACAACGGCAACTTAGAGTAGCAGAGCAAGTACGTCATGCAATAGCGCATATATTACAGCGTGATATTTTGCTTGATGATATCTTGAAAGATATTGTTATTTCTGTCTCTGAAGTACGCATGTCACCAGATTTAAAAATTGCTACTTGCTTTGTATCACCTCTCAGCACTCTTAAAAATGCTTCTCATACCGATGTTGTTGATACCCTCAATAAACATAGTCGTTTTCTCCGTGGAGAAATCAGTCACGCGTTGCGACAAATGAAATATATGCCTGAACTGCGTTTCCGACTTGATAATAGTTTTGATAATTTTTCAAAAATTGATGCCCTCCTTCGCTCGCCTGAAGTTGCTCGCGATCTTCACCATAGTGATAAAGATGAGGATTAAAGATATGGCACGGCAACACAAAAAAAAAGGGCGTCCTGTTTCTGGCTGGGTCATATTTGATAAACCAAAAGGAATGAAATCAACAGAAGCTGTCTCACAAATCAAATGGCTCTTTCATGCACAAAAGGCAGGACATGCGGGTACACTTGATCCTCTTGCTTCTGGTCTCCTTCCCATTGCATTGGGCGAAGCAACCAAAACCGTCCCTTACGTGATGCAAGGCAAAAAAACTTACCGTTTTCATATCGCTTGGGGAGAAGAGCGTTCAACAGATGATCTAGAGGGCGAAATAACGAAAACTTCTCTCAAACGTCCAACACAAGAAGAAATACTTGCTCTTCTTCCTCAATATACAGGTGTTATTTTGCAAACGCCTCCGCAATTTTCAGCAATAAAAATTGCCGGAAATCGTGCCTATGATTTAGCGCGTGAAGGGGAAGTTGTTGAAATTCCGCCCCGTGAAGTGGAAATAGAAACTTTCAAATTATTAGAAATGCCTACCAAAGAGCACTCTGTCTTTGAAATAACCTGCGGAAAAGGAACTTATGTGCGCTCTTTAGCGCGCGATATGGGACGTGATCTAGGTTGCTATGGGCATATTGCTGATTTAAGGCGTATTTCTGTCGCACCTTTTGATGAAGAAGATCTCATTACATGGGACGAACTAAAAGCGGCCGTTCCGCCAAATAAAAACACTACAGATGAAAATAATCGTTCTTTTGAAAAAAACTTCACAACACTCGATGAGCTCTTAATTGAAACAAGCGCTGCATTGGATTGCCTCCCTCACTATATCCTTAATGAAACTCAAGCACAGAGAATTATAAAGGGTCATTCTATCCTCTTAAGTCATCACAAAGTACCTCTTGACGAAGATGAGATTTTTGTCCTCTATAAAGAACAACTTCTTGCCATTGGCACCCTCGACAAAAGTTTATTTAAACCGAAGCGGATTTTCACAATTTAATCGATTCTTTTCCGCACCTACCTTTTGCGGAAAGATATTTTTTTCTATCAATTAAGAAAAATATGGTACTTTTCATTGTCTATGTTTACCATATTCATATCAAAATTTAAGTCAGTGCTATAAGCTAACACCACCACACACTTTTTCCTCTTAATGTCGGAACAATCCTTGCGTTTGAAAGGATTCATAAGAGGCTTTTTATTTCTTATTCAATCGTTTTTTACTCACACTTTAACCCTCATTTGTAATGTGCAAGCGAAGATTTAGACTGATTTACTCTAAATAGATTTGAAACGAGAAAAGCTTAAGATTTTTAAGACTATCACTCAACATGAAAAACGACAAATAATCATTATAAATCAATTTATTAACCACTTAAACAGCAATTTTTTGTTATGATTATGCTAACAAATCGATCGAAATAATATTAACGTATTTAATATTTTACAAAAACTGTTTTAACCCTAAGGGAGATGATCAGAGGAGGCTTTTAAAAGCATCTCATTGGCTTGGGGTATTGTTTGGCGTTCAATCATACGGTGCACTCTTATGCCGTTAGGAGCACAATTTAAATGACGCAAACGCTTATTGACTTCTGCATCCGCTTTTGTACGACGATGATTATGGCGTAAATAATCTACCCATGTCGGCATATGATAAGCCTCTGTCCAATATTCAGGTCTTTCAAGATCTCGTAAAAGAACCCACTGACGCGCACCATCACGTAACCGGATATGGCGTCGACGCGTCATCACTTTGAGAAACTCTTCGAGATCATTTTCATGAATTTGATAATCAATCATTATCATGATCGGGCCACTTCTTGCTTTGAGGTCGAGTAATAGTTCCGGCTCTCTAAAATGATCAAGAGGATTTAAATCTATCTGAGGAATTTCTTGAATTCTAAATTTTACCCCCGCAAGAGCACCAAAAATCAAGAATAGAGAACAAATACTCAAAGCAATTGTTGGAGAATAACCATCAGCTAAGCCTCCCCAGATTGCACTTCCAATAGCCATCCCCCCATAAGACGCCGTTTGATAAAGTGCTAAAGAACGTGCAACAACCCAGCGTGGTGTAGAGAGTTGTACAGATGTATTAAACAATGATAATGCCAAAACCCAACATAAACCTGCAGGAAATAAAGCAATATGGCTTATAATTAGTGAACGGCTGATTCCCAATAAAAAGCAAGAAAAGGCGAAACCAATAAATGCACTTGCAATAATTGTTTCTGAACGAAAATGATGCCGTACAACTGCATTAATAATACCTGCTGTCATGGCTCCTAACCCAAAACAACCGAGCAATGTACCATAAAGAAGGGCACTTCCTCCAAGAACTTTATGCGCAACAATTGGCAAAAGTGCTAAAATAGAAATAGCTCCTATACCAAAAAGGAACGCTCGAACCATAATACTCAGGAGATTAGGTGACATCGCAACATAACGCAAACCATCTGAGACAGCTCCTAACAGCCTTTCTCGTGGCAATGAGTTTTTTTTATAATTCGACTTCCAGAAAAATAACGCACCGATAAGAGGAATATAGCTTATAGCATTAAACAAAAAAGCAGCAGATGCCCCCAAAGTTGCAATGATGGCACCGCCAATAGCAGGACCAACACTCCGCATCAAATTAAAGCCTACACTATTCAAACTAACAGCAGCAGGAATATTTTCCCTGCTCACAATATCTCCTATCGTTGCTTGCCAAGAAGGATTATAAAAAGCTGTGCCACATCCAATCAAAAACGTAAAACATAACAAAAGCCAAGGTGTTAGAAATCCCATATAGGCTAAAACAGATAAACTCATGGATATGACCATCATCATAATCTGCGCACACAACATAATTTGACGCCGATTAAAATTATCCGCTAATGCCCCTGCCATCAAAGAAAACATAACAAGTGGTAATGTTGTGGCACTTTGAACAAGCCCAACCATGGAATGCGAAGAACTAATCAACGCCATTAACCACCCTGCTCCAACAGCCTGTATCAGCCCTCCTAAATTAGAAATAAGAGTAGATGACCATAAATTTCGAAATACCGAATTACGAAAAAGTTTTAATGTTGAAATGCTCTGCATCTTTTTCCTCCAAATCGGTATTTATCACTTTTATTACCACGCACGCGCTCATAATCTTTGTATCAAAAGGATGCATAATTCTTTAAAAGACTTCTCATAAAACTCTATTTAAATCAATATTTCAAAACAAAAGCTTTTATTTAAAGAAAGACTTCAAAATGCTGTAAAGGACTAGTATTTTAACCTTCTTTCCTATATAAGGACGAAAATAGGTAAGAGTCTTAGACTTTTCTTGCTTCCTCACAGACCCTTGCTGAACGACATCTCGGCTATGGGTGACTTTATGTTTCTTCGTTTTTGGAAAGGATAATACGATGTCGATTACAGCTGAACGTAAACAAGCTCTTGTCGCAGAATACGCAAATAAAGTTGGTGATACAGGATCACCAGAAGTACAGATTGCTGTACTTTCTGAACGTATTTCTAATTTAACAAACCACTTTAAATCTCACAAAAAGGATAATCATTCTCGTCGTGGTCTTTTGAAGATGGTGTCTCAACGCCGGCGCCTTCTTGATTATCTTAAAGGAGTTGACCAAAATCGTTATCAGACACTTATCAAGAAGTTAGGTTTGCGTCGCTAAAAGAAAAATGGTGGTGGTGTTTTAAAAAAAACCACCTATTTTTTCAACGTGTTGCTTTTAATTAAAAAATTTAAAAACTGACAAGTTATTATGGGATAGGACTGCTCATCATTTCGCATTTAAGGCAGTTTACTTCTCTCTTCTCGTAACAAAGATAAAAAGTATGTTGTCCACCCCAGAGCTTGGAAATATGCTACGCAAAACCAGAATGTGAGCAATCAAAGATTTAAACACTGGTCATTAAGGATAAAAAATGTTCAAAACGCACAAGATAGAAATTGAATGGGCTGGGCGTCCTCTCACCCTTGAAACAGGGAAAATAGCACGTCAAGCTGATGGTGCAGTGATTGCTACCTATGGAGAAACTATTGTCTTAGCAACCGTTGTATCAGCCAAAAGTCCAAAACCAGACCAGGATTTTTTTCCACTCACTGTTAATTATCAAGAAAAATCCTATGCTGTTGGTAGAATACCTGGGGGCTATTTAAAACGTGAAAGTCGACCAAGTGAAAATGAAACTTTGGTTTCACGTTTGATTGATCGCCCAATTCGTCCCCTTTTCGTTGAGGGATATAAAAATGATACGCAAGTGATTGTTTCCGTTATACAGCATGATCTCGAAAATAATCCCGATATCCTTGCGATGATTGCATCTTCTGCTGCATTGACCCTGTCAGGTGTTCCTTTCATGGGTCCTATAGCTGGTGCCCGCGTTGGCTATTGTAATGGACAATATGTTCTCAATCCTCATATCGATGAAATGCCCGAATCAAAACTTGATCTTGTTGTTGCTGGAACAGAAAGTGCTGTTTTGATGGTTGAATCAGAAGCACAAGAGTTACCAGAAGATATCATGTTGGGTGCCGTGATGTTTGGTCACAAAGGCCTTCAACCTGTCCTTGATGCCATTATAAAGCTTGCTGAAGTTGCTGCAAAAGATCCTCGTGATTTTGTTCCTGAAGATCTTTCTGAACTTGAAAAAGCAATGCAGAAAATGGCAGAACAGGATATACGAAAGGCTTACACAATTACTGATAAGCAAGAACGTTATGCTGCAATTGATGCACTAAAGACAGAAATCCTCAATAAATTTATGCCCGAAACAGAAGAAGACTGTAAGTTTAGTGCAGATCAAATTGCAACCGTATTTAAACAGTTGCAAGCAAAAATTGTTCGCGGGAATATTCTTGATACCCAAAAGCGGATTGATGGACGCAATCTTTCTACCGTGCGCCCTATCCAATCAGAAGTAAGTATTTTACCCCGCACACATGGATCAGCACTCTTTACCCGCGGAGAAACACAAGCTATTGTCGTTGCAACACTAGGAACTGGTGAAGATGAACAATATGTTGATTCCTTAACGGGAATGTATAAGGAAACATTCCTTCTCCATTACAATTTCCCACCATTTTCAGTGGGTGAAACGGGACGCCTTGGTTCTCCTGGTCGTCGTGAAATTGGACATGGCAAATTGGCATGGCGAGCAATTCACCCCATGTTGCCAACGAAAGAATCTTTTCCTTATACCATTCGTGCTGTCTCAGAAATTACAGAATCCAATGGCTCCTCTTCAATGGCAACGGTTTGTGGGACCTCACTTGCTCTCATGGATGCCGGCGTTCCTCTAGCACGCCCTGTTGCTGGTATTGCTATGGGCTTGATTAAAGAAGGAGAACGCTTTGCTGTTCTGTCTGATATTTTAGGGGATGAAGATCATCTTGGAGATATGGATTTTAAAGTCGCAGGAACAGAAAATGGTATTACTGCCTTGCAAATGGATATCAAAATTGATGGTATTACCGAAGAGATTATGAAAATCGCGCTTGAACAAGCCCAAGGTGGACGAATCCATATCCTCAATGAGATGGCGAAAGCTTTAACCAGTGCACGTGCTGAGCTGAGTGAATTTTCTCCACGAATCGAAGTTATGAATATTTCTGTCGATAAAATCCGTGATGTTATCGGCTCTGGTGGTAAAGTTATTCGGGAAATCGTGGAACAAACTGGAGCAAAAATTAATATCGAAGATGATGGTACCATTAAAATTGCTTCTGCTGATGCTAAAACCATTGAAGCAGCAAAACGCTGGATCCATTCTATTGTTGATGAGCCTGAAGTTGGTGCTATCTACCAAGGAACAGTTGTAAAAACTGCAGAATTTGGTGCATTTATAAACTTCTTTGGTTCTCGTGATGGACTCGTTCATATCTCTCAGCTTGCATCAGAACGCGTTACCAAAACAACCGATATTGTGAAGGAAGGTGACAAAGTTTGGGTTAAATTAATGGGCTTTGATGAGCGTGGAAAAGTTCGGTTATCAATGAAGGTTGTTGATCAAAAAACCGGAAAGGGAATCACCGCTGATAAAGAGATGAATGAAGAAAAGTCTGTGGATGAAAAAAAACAACCTGAAAATAAGCGCCGCCGTAAGAAAAAAGAAGAGTAAGTTTTTCCTCTTATCTTATCATGAAATGCCATCCCAACATTGGAGTGGCATTTTTCTTTGAAAGAGTCATGTGTGTTATTATTTTTGCCTTTTGGAAATCATGAACTCCCGTATCCTGATCCAAACCAATGTTGGTTAGGTTTCGGTTTAACAGAAATCCCAACTCCAGAATGGGCACAGAATTTAAAAGTTATTACGCCTTGGCGACCAGATTTTTTAAAATTTGTCGATACTCCATTTCACTGCTCTCCTCAAATAGATAAAACCTGCAGCTATGATGGTGCATTTTTACATTTGAGCAAATATCGTGGTTTGAACCAAAATTGTTTTCTTGATTTATTAGAATGCGTTAAACCCAATGGATGGATTGTAATCAGTGGGAATAAAACTGCTGGTGCTGCTTCAATGATGAAGTGGGTCAAAACGATTGTTCCTATCACCAACAAATTGTCTAAAAATCATGGTCTTGTATTTTGGTTGCAAGTTCCTCAACAAATTGAGAGACATAACGTTTCACAATTGCGCTCACCATCGCTCACTTTTGGTAAATTTCAAACCACTTCTGGTATGTTCTCACACGGACGTATTGATCCGGGATCCGCTGCACTTGCTTCTTATATGCCCAAAGTTATTTCTGGAAAAACGGCTGATTTTGGTGCTGGATGGGGCTATCTTTCTCACGTTGCGCTTGAAAGAAGTGAAAAACTCACCGCTCTCGACCTTTATGAAGCAGACTATAACGCTTTGAGAGCAGCAAAACAGCACCTTAAATCCATAACAGCTCCTTTTTCAATTCATTTTTATTGGCACGACCTTGTGCATGAACCTATCACAAATCTGTATGACACCATCATTTCAAACCCACCCTTTCACACGCAACAAACGACAGATATTTCATTAGGAAAAAATTTTATTATAAATGCTGAAAAGTGCCTAAAACCAGGCGGCAGCCTGCTTTTTGTTGCAAACCGCCACCTGCCTTATGAAACATTATTAAAAAATATTTTCCGCACAGTGTTGATACATGAACAAGCCCATGGTTTCAAAATTATCGAAGCGCGCAGATAAAGAAAACAAGCGATAACTCTAAAGAATAAAACGTGAAAGATCGATATCAGCAGCAAGCTCACCAATAGATTTTCTCACATAAGCGGCATCAATTGTAAACGATGTTCCAGCTTTATCAGGTGCCGTGAAAGAAATTTCATCCAAAACGCGCTCCATCACTGTTTGCAAACGACGTGCCCCTATATTTTCAATCCTTGCATTTAAATCTACAGCAATATCTGCTAAAGCATCAATTGCATCATCGGTAATTTCCAAATGAACCTCTTCTGTTGCCATAAGAGCAATATATTGTTTAATCAAACTAGCTTCTGGTTCCGTTAGAATGCGCCGTAAATCTTCTCTTGTTAAAGGGTTGAGCTCCACACGGATGGGCAAACGTCCTTGAAGTTCCGGTAATAAATCAGATGGCTTAGAAACATGAAATGCACCTGAGGCAATAAAAAGAATATGATCTGTTTTGATTTGCCCATATTTTGTACTAACCGTTGTTCCTTCAACCAAAGGCAAAAGATCACGTTGAACGCCCTCACGTGAAACGGCAGCACTAGCTCCACCATCCCTAGTTGCAATTTTATCAATCTCGTCAATAAAAACAATCCCGTCATTTTCAGCAACACGAAGCGCTTCTTGAATAATTTGATCCTGATCAAGGAGTTTTTCAGATTCATCATCAATAAGCGGCTTAAAAGCATCCCTTACTGTCGTCTTACGGACTTTTGTACGACTGCCCATTTTTCCCAAAATATCTGATAAATTCATAATACCCATTTGTGCCCCAGGCATACCAGGAATATCAAAGGTTGAAGCACTATTGCTATTATTATCAGCGACTTCAATTTCAATCTCTTTCTCATCCAATTCACCTTCACGCAATTTTTTGCGAAAACTATCACGGGTAGCGGGACTGGCTGTTTTACCAACAAGGGCGTCTAAAACGCGCTCTTCAGCATTCACGTGAGCCTTTTCTTTTATTTCATCCCGTTTCTTTTCACGCACAAGAGAAATGGCAATTTCAACAAGATCGCGAATAATTTGCTCAACATCACGTCCCACATAACCAACTTCAGTAAATTTAGTCGCTTCTACTTTAACGAAGGGTGCTCCAGAAAGTTTTGCTAATCGACGTGCAATACCAGTTTTACCAACACCTGTTGGCCCTATCATTAAAATATTTTTTGGCATAACTTCTTCACGCATCGGCTCCTCAAGCTGTTGCCTACGCCACCGATTGCGCAGTGCAATAGCTACAGAGCGTTTGGCATCATTTTGGCCAATAATAAAACGATCAAGTTCAGAAACAGTCTCACGAGGGGAAAATACAACACACATTTAAATAGCTTTCTCTAAAGAAGATAATTCTGCATCCAATGTTTCAATCGTAAAATGATCATTGGTGTAAACACAAATTTTAGCGGCAATAGCCATAGCTTTACGAGCAATAGTTTCTGCATCCAAATCCAAATCCATGAGTGCACGCGCTGCTGAAAGAGCAAAATTTCCTCCAGAGCCAATTGCCATAACCCCATCCTCTGGTTCTAATACATCACCAAGCCCTGTTAGAGCCAAAGTTACTTTCTTATCAGCCACGAGCATCATTGCTTCGAGACGACGCAAATAGCGATCTGTTCGCCAATCTTTTGCAAGTTCTACACAGGCACGCATAAGCTGATCAGGATATTGTTCAAGCTTTGTTTCCAATCTTTCCAGTAATGTGAAAGCATCTGCCGTAGCACCAGCAAAACCAGCAATAACCACTCCGTTCTTTCCAAGACGACGCACTTTACGTGCATTACCTTTCATAATTGTCTGCCCAAGAGAGACCTGACCATCACCGGCCATCACGACTTTTCCACCTTTTCGTACCGTAATAATTGTTGTACCATACATTATGTCTGGCTTATGTTCTGTCATAAGGAGACTCCTTAATATTAACTTTACTTTTTAATATTGATTTCTTTTCATACAATGTAAAACTCAACTACTATTGTCCTATTTAAGAACATATACAACAAAACACAATGATTCAGCATAACTCAATTTGTTGAAAATGGAAAAATGATATCATTGTTGTCAATGTAAATTACTGCTAAATAGCTTTATATAAACAGTTTGTGCCTTTTAGAGGAAAATTATGAAAAAAATAGCCATAGGGACCTTAGGTGGAACAATTGCAATGAGTGCTGATCGTTTTGGTCACATGCAACCGACTTTAACTTCAGATAACCTCATAAAAAGTGTTCCTGATTTAAATAACGTTGCTGATATTCATGCACAAACATTAATGCAAATACCAAGTGGATCTTTATCGTTTCAAATTCTTTTTGAAATAATCGAGTGGGCAAAACAACAAATAAACGCTGGTGCAGAAGGTATTGTTTTAACACAAGGGACTGATACTCTGGAAGAAACAGCTTTTTTTCTTTCTCTTTATTGGAAGGAAGCTGAACCACTCATCATAACCGGCGCTATGCGCATGCCTCATGAAGCAGGTGCGGACGGCCCGGCCAATATTTTAGCAGCCACTCGTGTCGCAGCAGCTCCACAAAGTCGTAACAGGGGCGTTCTTGTTGTCATAAATGATACAATTCATTCACCTTATTGGCTTTATAAAAGCCATACCGTCAAAGTCGAAACATTTCAATCAGGTCTTGTAGGTATTTTAGGAACTATTTTAGAGGGAAAACTTATTTATTTCAATGATCAAAAACTTTTTCCGACAACGTTTGATCTCCCCCAAAACCACGATCATCAAATTGCACTCCTCTATTCCTCTTTATCATCTGATGCACAATTAATGAAACTATGCCTTGAAAGTGGGTATTATGCTGGAGTTGTTATTGCTGGTTTTGGTGCAGGACACTGTAGTTTTCAAGAAGCCGACCTTGTGCAACAATATGCACAAAAAATACCAATCATTATTGCTAGTCGTTGTTGTAATGGCTCAACAACTCGTATAACTTATGGCTATAAAGGCTCAGAAATCGATATGATTGCTTCTGGTGCTCTCATGTCTGGTTATTTATCAGCCGTAAAGGCGCGTCTACTTTTATGGGCGTTTTTATCGCAAGGGCACTCATTAGCACAAATCCGTGCAAACTGGAATGACTGGACTATAAGTTAATGAAAAATGATCTATTATCTTAAAGAAGAGAGCATGCAAAACAAAATTTATTTGAAAATCAAACCGCTCATCTTGTCCACTTTTAATCGATTGCTGCGGCAAAAAATTCTCGTCCAATACAAATGATTGATACGACTATACAAAAAATTAATCAGGAAGATAATCTGGTCAAATGCGTTTCTGACCGATATTCACCCTATCGTGTTTTTACTGCACAAGAATGGTCAGAGTTTCGCGCAGACACACCTCTTACTTTGACTTTTGATGAAATTAAGCGTTTGCGCTCTATTGATGATCCTATCGATCTTAAAGAAGTCCAACGCATTTATCTTTCTTTATCGCGTCTGTTAGCATGCCATGTTGAAGCAGTACAGGAACTTTTTCACAAACGTCAGCAGTTTCTCCATCAAGAAGAGAGTAGAAAAACGCCCTTTATTATTGGAATTGCTGGTTCTGTAGCAGTAGGAAAATCAACCACGGCTCGCATTATTCAAGAACTGTTGAAACGATGGGCATCTAGCATTAAAGTTGATCTGATCACAACGGATGGTTTTCTCTATCCTAATGCAATCTTACAGCAAAAAAATCGTATGAATCGTAAAGGATTTCCTGATTCCTATGACATTAAGAAATTGCTGTGCTTTCTTTCGGCTATAAAAGCAGGTATCGGAAATGTTCGTGCCCCGCTTTACTCACATATGACCTATGATGTTCTAGAAAATCAGACAATTACCATTGATCGTCCTGATATTTTAATTGTTGAAGGTATTAATGTATTACAGGTCAGTGATCTTCCTAAAGATGGGAAAGCTATTCCTTTCGTATCAGATTTTTTTGATTTTTCAATCTATGTCGATGCCGAAACAGAAGTCATTCGTCACTGGTATTTGGAACGCTTTAAACGTTTGCGTAAAACAGCTTTTCAAAATCCTGAATCCTATTTTCATCGTTATGCCCAGCTCAGTGAAAAAGAAGCCTCAAAAATCGCTGAGGATCTTTGGCAAACAATTAATTTAAAAAATTTACAAGAAAATATATTGCCAACACGACCACGATCCAATCTCATTCTACGAAAAGGAAAAAATCATTTGGTCGAGTATGTCGCACTTAGACGACTATAAGGATCTCATAACTATGCAGCACTATCACATTCATTTTACCTCAACGCGTATTGATAACAGTTGCCCTATCATCTTGGTAAACCAAAGAACTCTTGCCAACTTATCACTTGATGCGTCAACAACAGCATGGATAAAAGTTAATGACTTTACTGGTAAAGCAGGACAAATACTCTTTGTTCCTCATGAAACGGGGCATTTAAAAAAAGTTTTATTTGGAATTGGCAATGGGAACGATCCCTTTATCACAGGACTGCTTGCTCAAAAACTTCCTGCTGGTCAATGGCATTTAGAAGGTACAACCTCTGATGAAATAAATGCCTATCTTGGATTAGCATTCGGTAGCTATCAATTTAATCGCTATCATCAAAATTCCTCTTTCAAATCATTGTCTATCCATGTCAATGAGGCCGTTGATCTTAATGAACTCCAACGAATTTATGAAGCTGTCTTTTTCGTCCGTGATCTCATCAATATTCCAGCCAATGATATGACCCCTGATGCTCTCGAAAAAGAAGTACGAAAACTAGGAAAAATCTACGGTGCTCATATCCAAAGTATTTGTGGAGATGATCTCTTAACCCATAACTTTCCGATGATTCATGCCGTAGGACGAGCAGGCAGTACTGCACCGCGACTGATTGAGTTACACTGGGGGCAAGAACATCATCCTAAAATAACGTTGGTAGGAAAAGGGGTAACTTTTGATACGGGAGGGCTCGATATTAAATCAGCCAATAACATGTTGCTTATGAAAAAAGACATGGGGGGTGGAGCAAACGTTTTGGGATTGGCTAAACTTATCATGGATGCCAAATTGCCTTTCCGTCTACGTGTTTTGATTCCAGCTGTAGAAAATGCAATTTCTGCGAATGCTTACCGACCAGGTGATATTCTAAAAAGTCGTAAAGGCTTAAGTGTTGAAGTAGGTAATACAGATGCTGAAGGACGACTTGTCCTTGCCGATACGCTCGCCTATGGTGATGAAGAAAGTCCACAATTCATGCTTTGTATGGCTACTTTAACAGGGGCAGCGCGTATAGCATTAGGACCAGATCTTCCCGCATTTTATTGTAATGATTCAATATGGGCACAACAAATTTCTGAATCTGCTCACGCTGTTTTTGATCCTCTTTGGCAAATGCCCCTTTGGAAACCTTATCAAGAGATGTTATCATCACCAATTGCTGATCTTAACAATGTAACTGGAAATAGCTTTGCTGGCTCTATAACGGCTGCTTTATTTCTTAATTCTTTTGTTGAAAAAGCTGAACATTTTGCGCATTTTGACCTTTATGGATGGGTTCCAAAAGAAAAACCAGGATACCCTATTGGTGGATCAGCACAAACTATTCGTGCCCTTTATAATATATTTAAAAATGAAGTTTGACACACAATATCCACAAAGATAGACAATTTTGCATCTTAAAGAATAATTGCAATCGTCTTAAACTGTGTTCTTAGTTTTGTTTGAGGATAAAAACCTTACCAATAGAGTTTTCATGAGTTTGTTTAAAAGTAAGAAGTAACAAAATGGAAGCAAAAAGATGATCTCTAAAGACCCAAGACTTTATGCATTCAGAAATGATCTAGCAGATCAACGTCTTGAAACAGAAATTACAGCCCAGCGCTTTGTTCAAGGTGAAAAAAGACGTGTTAATACAGCGGTCGCTGGACTTTTTAAAGAAAATAGTAAAAAAAGTGAAAGACAAACAGAATGCTTATTGGGAGAAGAACTTCTCATTTTTGAACAAGGGGAAACGATGTCGTGGGGACAATCCCTCAAAGATGGTTATGTTGGTTATATTGATACAACAGCCCTTTGTACATCAACTATAAAACAAACGCATATAGTTTCAGTACCACGTACATTTAAATATTTACACGCTGACTTACGTGGACCAATAGTGTCCCCATTATCTATGGGAAGCAAAGTCAGTGTTGTTGATGAAATTGAAGTCCGTGACACAATGTATTCTATTCTTGAAAATGGAACAGCAATCATTACAAGCCATCTCAGCCCCATTGGACGTGTATACGAAGATTATGTCACAGTTGCAGAAACCTTTATCCGTACACCTTATCTTTGGGGTGGTGTCAGCGGTTTTGGAATTGATTGTTCGGGACTCATTCAACTCTCTATGATGATGACCGATCAAATAGTTTTACGTGACACCGATATGCAGCAAGAAACTATAGGCAGTCCTCTTACAGATACTGATAAACTTCAACGAGGCGATTTAATTTTTTGGAAAGATCATGTTGCTATTATGGTTGATCATGAAAATATTATTCATGCAAATGGTTTTTCCATGGACGTTATGATCGAGCCACTGGAAGAGGCAATTACGCGTATCGCTAAAAAAAATCAATATCCCATCGCAAAACGTCGTCCAATGCAAGAAACTTAATACATGCCTCCTATAAAAATAATTAATTGGATGTTTTTGTTATATAATAAATTGATTTATAAGGATAATTATCCATCATTCATTCTGTGTCAAGAATTCCAAATATCGTAAAAATTCTCTCATTTCAAATCGGTTTTTATGTTGAATCAATCAAAATCGCTTGCTTGTTCATCACAAGCGACATTGATGTATAAGTAAGAATATCCCTTCTGAACGCTCTCAAATGCCAAAAGCTATCATAATAACATTGGGACCAGCTTACTCTTTCATAAGCGTAAGGATAGTGGTGCTCAATAGATTTTACATTATTTCCATGGGGGCTTTAACGTTACACCATTCACTAGTGCGACACGAAACGGGCTTTGGAGCATTGCGAGATGCCTCTTTTAAACAAGCTCGTGAATATACAACACAATGCCGTTCTACATTACCTAAAGAATGCCCCCCTCTTAATCAAAAGCAACATTTTTTGAAATTTTTCCTATTATCGATATCTCATGAAATAAGTACCCCTTATACCTCTCAGTGCACCCAAACCCATCTCACAATGATCCGCGTGAAAAAGCATCATTATATACTTTGCCAATTCTCAATGTTGCGATAACCCTTGGCTATTGGAGAGTTCTTTCAGCACGTATTTTATTTCTTTCTTAAATAATTTTATCCACATGACCCTCCTCACTTGGAACGTGCAAAAGAATGATTTTGGTTAATTTAACATAAAACAGATTTGAAATGAAAAAAATTACGACTCTGGACTTTCCCATTCAACATAAAAATTATAAATTATCAATTTAAATCAATATATTGAATTATATTTAAACAATATTTCCTTCTTATAACACATTAAAGAAGATGATTTTTCAATACCTGAACCAATGGTTTATCAGCATCAGGCATAGGGTATTTATCAAGATCATTAACAAAAACCCATTCTAAATTTTGCCCCTCTCGTCCTTGCGCAACTCCCTCATAATGATAACAAAGATACAACGGCATCAAGAGGTGAAATGTTGTATAGCTATGGCTCGCAAACGTTAAAGGGTGTAAATTATTTGCCTGAACATACACACCGAGCTCTTCTTCTAGTTCACGAATCAATGAAATTTCTGGAGTTTCACCTTGCTCAACCTTTCCACCAGGAAACTCCCATAAACCAGCCAGCGATTTTCCTTCAGGACGCTTGGTAAGCAAAACACGATTATTTTGATCTAACAGTGCACATGCAACAACAAGAAGAAGGGGACTTTTTATATACATATCACTCTCCAATGAGAATATAAAGATAACTGTCTCTTTCTAGTATATTCCCTTACCTCAAAAAGAACGCACATATCTCATTCTCTTTTAAAAAATAATAATAGGCAGTTAAATATAGAGAGTGCATCCATTAACTTCTGTAATCGCTATTGATCATAACGTACTCTTTTGTTAAATCGCAAGACCAAACCGTCGCTGTGCTCTTACCCAAACCGATATCAACACGAATTGTGATGTGTTTACCTTGCATATAAGCACCTATTGTCTCTTCACAATACTCAGGATCTCGTACGCCATTCACGGCCACACGATGCTCACCAAACCAAATCGTCAATAGATCACGATCGACTTCAACACCGGCCTTCCCAACTGCCATAACGACCCGCCCCCAATTCGCATCTTCACCGGCAATAGCCGTTTTTACGAGCGGTGAATTTGCAATTGATAAAGCAATAGTTTTAGCTGCATTGTTTGTTGTAGCGCCCATCACATTAACCTCAATTAAATGACGAGCACCTTCGCCATCACAAACAACTTGTAGTGCAAGTTCATGCAGAAGTGCACTCAATTGTTTCACAAAAACTCCATAACGCGGATCAGATTTACTTGTAAGACATGGAAAATGTTCTTTTCCTGTCGCAAACAACATAAGCGTATCTGAAGTTGAGGTATCGCTATCAACAGTAATTGAATTGAAAGAACCCTCAACTGCCTCTGATAACATGGATTGGAGTGCATCCGAAGAAATAGTCGCATCACTAACCACAAATGACAGCATTGTCGCCATATCAGGTGCAATCATACCAGCACCTTTTGCAATTCCATTAATGGTAACACTCTCTCCCCCACAGTCAAAAGTGCGCGTCGCAAGTTTTGGAAATGTGTCCGTTGTCATTATGGCTTTTGCAGCTTCCAACCAATTCCCCTCTTCTGCTGTCTCTGCCATACTTGGTAAAAGATTGACAATACCCGATGCATCCATTGGCTCACCAATAACACCCGTAGAAGCTATAAAAATTTCATCTCCTCTAACCTTTAAAGCGTTCGCTGCTGCACAGATGATTTCATCGGTTGTGCGCTTTCCTTTGCTTCCTGTAAAAGCATTTGCATTTCCAGAATTCACAACAACACCCCTCGCAACCCCATGAGGAAGCGATGCACGACAATGCTCTACAGGGGCAGATGGACATTTTGAACGGGTAAAAACACCGGCCACACTCACTGGCTTATCGAATATGATGAAAAGAAGATCTGTACGATCTTTATATTTAATCCCAGCTTCAGCTGTTGCTATCCGTACCCCAGATAAGGGAGAAAGCTCCTGGATCTTTTGAGGCGACAAAGGAGAAATTTTCAAAACCACAATATGCTTTCTGTAAAAATAAATGAAATAATTGCAGATCAATAACCCCTCATAGAAAACTGCTAGGCTTTTTGAACAAAACTAACCTAGCAAATTATCTATTAAAGAGGCTATCCACTTATTTTTCCTAGCTATTCCGTATCTTCTTCATCTGATGTCTCATCGGGAAGTAGCGTTCCATTTTGATGAAGCGATTCCATGATTTTCGTAACATTAGGATCAGGGTATTTCACATCTATCTTGCTACGCAAATCAACAATCAGTTCTTGATAGCGCTTTTTTATCAGCTGTGTCCGCAACATCTCTTTAACATCATCAAATGCAGGAGGTTGTTTCAAACGACGATCTTCTAATTTAATAATATGCCAACCAAAAGGACTTTCAACGGGTTGTTTAGTGTATTCGCCAATTTTTAAACCAAATGCAGCATCTTCAAAAGGCTTGACCATTTGACCATGGCTAAAATAACCAAGATCACCTCCAACAGCAGCAGAACCATCTGTTGAACTTTTCTTTGCAATCTCTTCAAAATTTTCGCCTTTATTTAAATGCTTAATGATAGATTCTGCTTCTTTTCTTGTTTTGACCAAAATATGACGCGCTTTAACCTCATCTTCTTTAGGTAAAGCAGCGACTTCTTGCTTATAAAGAGCTTCCAAATCAGTATCCGAGATTTTGTCAACAATCGCCTGTTTAAAATAAAGCTGTTGAAGAACATTGTCACGCATGACTGACATACGTTTATCGTAAGCTTCTGTCTTATCAAGACCTTTGCTTCTTGCTGCTTTTGCAAGTGCCTGCATATCTAAATAAGCTTTTAGAACCATCATACGGCGTTGTTCATCAGGAAAACGTGCTAAATTAGGATTTATTTCAAGCGCTAAATCATCCAATTGGCCTGCTGTAATATTTTTCCCATCGATAACCGCCATAACATGAGAAGGAGAAACGGCTTTTTCAGAAGTTTTCTCCAAAGTCTTTAAATCATTCGACGATGAATTCAAACCTTCTTGGGCTCTCACCCCTAAACTTGTACTTGCCAATAAAGCTGATGCTAAAAAAAGCGTGATAAAGTTAAATTTCATAAATATACTCCTTAAAAATGAAGGCAGGTTCAAGATTCCAATTTTCTTTACCATAACACTTTAACCTTTAAACATAGAGAAATAAATTAGTAATTTTATTTTAAAAAAGTATAAAATTGTCCTTTTATCTCAGTTGCTCCAATCCTATCTAATGCAGATGAAAAACATGATAATAGAGAAAAATGACATATTGTATCTTAAATTACTTTGTATTGTATCAGTTAAATAGCGTACCTAAAGTTGACATAGAGCGCTTAGCCTCTTATCTCTACTTTACAATTAAAGTGAAAAATTGCACACCAACAAGTATAATGGTACCATCTGCATTTCATGATGTCTCTAATAATATCAGATAACTTGAAGAAAATGTAGAGTATGGGGAAAGCGTATGAATTACCCAACAAGAGTGACAACAATTAAAAGAAAGGGCCAGAGATGGTCAGTTTAGGTGTTTTTGCCCGTAAGTTTTTTGGTTCAGCTCATGAGCGACGTCTCAAAGCACTCCGCCAAAAAGTTGCACAAATTAATGCTTTGGAAGAACAATTTGTAAAATTAAGTGATGAGCAGCTTTGCCAAAAAACAGATGCCTTTCGTAAACGTCTTAGTGAAGGTGAAAGTGTTGATTTGCTCTTACCAGAAGCTTTCGCAACTGTTCGTGAAGCCGCAAAACGTGTTTATGACATGCGTCCTTTTGACGTGCAACTTATTGGTGGAATGGTCCTTCACGACTGTGGCATAGCTGAAATGCGTACTGGTGAAGGTAAAACATTAATGGCAACTTTACCAATTTATCTCAATGCATTGGAAGGTAAAGGCGTTCATGTTGTGACAGTAAATGATTATCTCGCCAGTCGTGATGCTGAAACAATGGGGAAAATTTTTAGTTTTCTAGGGCTTACAACAGGCGTGATTCTTCATGATCTTGATAGTGATGCCCGCCGAGAGGCCTATGCATGCGACATCACCTATGCTACAAATAATGAACTAGGTTTTGATTATTTGCGTGATAATATGGCCTTCGATCGTAGTCAAATGGTCCAACGTGGACATCATTACGCGATTGTTGATGAAGTTGATTCGATTCTTATCGATGAAGCCCGTACACCCCTTATTATTTCTGGTCCTCTAGAAGATCGTACTGACTTCTATAACCTTATTGATACATTTATTCCTGCCTTAACTCCAGAAGACTATGAAATAGACGAAAAACAAAAAACAACGACTTTTACCGAAGTTGGTACTGAAAAAATTGAAAAAATGCTCGAACAAGCTGGACATCTTAAAGGTGAAAGTCTTTATGACATAGAAAATGTCGCTATCGTTCATCATGTCAATAATGCTCTAAAAGCTCATAAACTGTTTGCTCGCGATAAAGATTACATTGTTCGCAATGATGAAATCGTTATTATTGACGAATTTACAGGGCGAATGATGCCTGGGCGGCGTTATTCTGAAGGACTTCATCAAGCGTTAGAAGCTAAGGAGCATGTTGCTATTCAACCAGAAAACCAGACACTTGCTTCCATCACTTTCCAAAATTACTTCCGTATGTATAGGAAATTATCTGGAATGACTGGAACTGCAACAACAGAAGCCGAAGAATTCAGAAATATTTATGGTCTTGACGTTGTTGAAGTCCCTACAAATTTGCCAATACAACGTATTGATGAAGATGATGAAATTTATCGAACAGCAGAAGAGAAATATCGGGCAATTGTGCGTGATATCCGTCAAGCACACGAAAAAGAACAGCCTATTCTTGTTGGAACAACCTCTATTGAAAAGTCAGAACAATTGGCAGAGCGTTTGCGAAAAGAAGGCATTACCGATTTTAGAGTCTTAAATGCTCGCTATCACGAACAAGAAGCGTACATCATTGCGCAAGCAGGAGTTCCTAGAGCTCTCACCATCGCAACCAACATGGCAGGACGCGGTACGGATATACAGCTTGGTGGTAATGTTGAAATGCGCATCCGACAAGAGTTACAGGATATCCCCGAAGGTCCAGAGCGGACAGCTAAAATTGAAGAAATAAAAAAAGATGTTCAGAAGCTTAAAGACAAAGCTTTAGCTGCTGGTGGTCTTTACGTCATTGCGACGGAACGTCATGAAAGCCGTCGTATTGATAACCAGCTTCGTGGACGTTCTGGTCGCCAAGGCGATCCAGGTCGCTCAAAATTCTTTCTCTCTCTTCAAGATGATCTTATGCGTATCTTTGGCTCCAATCGTATGGATGGTATGCTGCAAAAACTTGGATTGAAAGAAAATGAAGCTATTATCCATCCATGGATTAATAAAGCCCTTGAAAAAGCACAAAAAAAGGTCGAAGCACGAAACTTTGAAATTCGTAAAAATCTGCTAAAATATGATGATGTCATGAATGATCAACGCAAGGTTATTTTTGAACAGCGTATGGAGATCATGAACGCAGATGATTTATCAGAAATGATCCTTGAAATGCGCAATGAAGTCGTAGAGGATCTCGTAGAGGCTTATATTCCATCAGGGACATATTCTGAAAAATGGGATGTAAAAACTCTCGAAGAAGAACTTCAACAACTCTTTAATCTTGAGCTTCCAGTAAGAGAATGGGCAAAAGAAGATGGAATTGCCGAGGAGCAGATTTTAGAGCGTGTATCAGATGCTGTTACAAAACTTGAAAATGAACGTACTGAACGCTATTCTCCAGAAGTTATGGCTTATTTTCACAAGGCAGTATTGCTCGAAACTATTGACACGTTATGGCGTGAACATCTGGTGAGTTTAGACCATTTGCGTTCTGTTGTTGGTTTTCGTGGTTATGCGCAGCGGGATCCGCTCAATGAATATAAGACAGAATCTTTTGAACTCTTTCAAAGTATGTTGAGAAATTTGCGCAGAATTGTCACTTCTAAGCTTATGCGCTTTGAAATCATTCAACAACCTACAGAACCGACCATGCCTGAGCAAACTGATGCTGCTTCTTCTGTTTTTAATGATCAAAGTCAAGAAAATGCTCCCACCTTATGGGCACGATCACAAGAAAATAGATTTGTTAATCCACAAGATCGTGACCCTAACGATGTAACCACATGGGGAAAAGTTGGACGTAATGAGCGTTGTCCTTGCGGTTCAGAGAAAAAATACAAACACTGTCATGGAGCCTTTGTTTGAAAAGCAAACTATGAAAATGAATAAAAAGCGAAATTATGAGCAAGAATTGCGCACAGCTGGTTTAAGAGTAACACGTCAACGACGAGTTATTCTTGATATTTTGACTGATACAAATGACCATCCCAATGCATTTGAGATTTTTCAGCGTGCAAACAAAATAGATTCGAGTATTTCACTCTCAACTGTTTATCGAACCATGAAAACATTAGAAGGAAATGGAACAATTCATCGCCATAGCTTTAGTGGTGGTCCATCTCGTTTTGAGCAAGCAGATGGGCAACATCATGATCATCTCATTGATATAGAAACAGGACAAGTTATCGAGTTTCATTCTGATGTTATTGAAAAGCTGCAAGAGGAAATTGCAAAGTCCCTTGGCTATGATATTATTCATCACCGCCTTGAACTTTACGGAAAAAAAAACTCTTAAAAAAGTGATTATATATCATTAGATAAAATACCTCAGGTAAATCAAGTTTTATAAAAATTTACCTTTAAGATATAACAGTTTCCATTGGCAAAAAAAAATTTTTGCTCTATTACCCCTTTTTGTATGATGCTATACGGTAATTCATTGTCAGCATTATAACGAAAAATCATTGCAACAAAATATTATAAAAATTGTATTATGAAAAATTAGGCCAATATTATCATGGTTTCTTTGCCACAAGATCGTATGAGACAGCTTGAAAAGCGCTTTGAAATAATTGAAAGCCAAATGACGACTAATCCAAATGCTGAAACATATGTCAAATTAGCTTCTGAATATGCAGAACTACAACCCGTTATTGCCTCTATACGCGCATTAAATGCTCTTTACGGAGAGATTACAGAATTAGAAACGATTATCAATGATAAACAAACAGATATAGAGATGCGTAATCTTGCCCAAGAAGAGCTACCATTGTTATATAAAAAAGTAGAGCAATTTGAAAAAGAACTCCAGATTCTGCTTTTGCCTAAAGATGTTGCTGATGAAAAAAACGCTATTGTTGAAATTCGAGCAGGAACAGGTGGATCAGAAGCAGCACTTTTTTCCGGTGATCTTTTCCGTATGTATGAACGTTATGCCCATGCTCACCATTGGAAAGTAGAAGTTATTTCACTCAGTGAGGGAGAAGTTGGCGGATATAAAGAGATTATTGCTACTATCTCAGGAAAAGGTGTCTTTTCTAAATTGAAATATGAATCAGGGGTTCATCGTGTGCAACGCATCCCCGAAACAGAAACCGGTGGACGTATCCATACATCTGCTGCTACCGTTGCAGTCCTTCCGGAGGCTGAAGAAATTGATATTGATATTCGCCCTGAAGATATTCGTATTGACACAATGCGTGCATCTGGAGCAGGAGGACAGCATGTTAATACAACGGATTCAGCTGTTCGTATCACGCATATTCCAACAGGAATTATGGTCGTACAAGCAGAAAAATCACAACATCAAAACCGAGCACGAGCCCTTCAAATTTTACGGGCACGCTTATTCGATATCGAACGACAAAAAGCGGAAAGTGAACGTTCAGCTTCTCGTAAAAGCCAAGTTGGTTCTGGTGATCGTTCAGAACGTATTCGTACCTATAATTTTCCACAAGGACGTGTCACGGATCACCGTATTAATCTAACCTTGTATAAGCTTGATCGCATTCTAGAGGGAGATCTTGATGAGCTTCTTCATGCACTCATCTCAGATCATCAAACAACACTGCTGATGGAAATGGATAATAATTGAGAAAATATTCTTTCAAGAATGTCATCCAACAAATGCAAGAAAAATTGCGCACGAAAGGAATTGCTGAAGCCGATCTCGATGCGAAAATACTCGTTGAATGGATAACAGGAATAAATGCTGCTGAAAGAATTTCTAAACCAGATATGCATCTGTCTTCTGAGCATATTATACAAATAGAACAGGCTTTACAACGGCGTATTGCAGGCGAACCCGTCTATCGTATTATAGGAGCACGAGAATTTTATGGTATATCTTTTACATTGTCTCAAGAGACGTTAGAACCTCGTCCTGATACAGAAACGCTGATAGATCTTGTTCTCCCTTTTCTCCAAAAACAGGTCGAAAATTCGGGAAGAACAACATTCCTTGATATGGGAACAGGAAGTGGCGCCATTGCCATTACACTCCTTAAACAAATTCCCCAATCCTATGCGGTGGCAGTCGATATTTCTGAAGATGCCCTTAAAACAGCGAAAAAAAATGCAAAGAATGCTGAAGTAGCACACCGCTTCACACCGCTTCTTAGCGACTGGTTTGATTCTGTCGCAGATCGCTTTAATTTCATTGTTTCCAATCCACCTTATATTCCCGCAAAAGATATCAAAAAACTTGCAAAAGAAGTGCGCTTACATGACCCATTGCGCGCTCTGATAGGAGGGGAAGATGGACTTGATTTTTATCGAAAACTCGCTCATGAAGCAGCCAACTACTTAAAAGAAAACAGCTATGTCGCTGTTGAAATTGGTTACTCTCAAGAAAATGAAGTCTGCAATTTATTTAAAAAAAATGGTTTTCAATGTTTAGAAGTGCGTAAAGATCTAAGTGGAATACCCCGCGCACTTCTATTTGCATGCAAACATTAAAATTCCCAATCATCATCCGTGGTAGCAACCGCCTTGCCAATGACATAAGAAGAACCTGCCCCTGAAAAAAAGTCATGATTTTCGTCAGAGTTTGGTGATAAAGCTGCCAAAATAGCGGGATTAACACGACAAACCTCAGGGGGAAAAAGAGCTTCAAAACCTAAATTCATTAAAGCCTTGTTAGCATTATAATGAAGAAAAATTTTAACATCTTCTGTCAATCCAAGTGCATCATAAAGATCTTCAGTATATTTGCACTCGATATTATAAAGGTCAAAGAGCAGGTTAAAAGCAAAATCTTTAATTTCTTGTCTTTTGGCTTCATCAAGCTTTGCAAAGCCCAATTGGAATTTATAACCTATATAATAACCATGGACTGCTTCATCACGAATGATTAGTCGAATGAGATCTGCTGTATTGGTCAACTTAGCGCGACTGGCCCAATACATGGGCAAATAAAAGCCAGAATAAAATAAAAAGCTTTCCAGCAAAGTCGAAGCAATTTTTTTCTTAAGTGGATCATTTGCTTCATAACGCTCAAGTACTAATCTAGCCTTTTTCTGCAAATGAATATTTTCTTCTGACCATCTAAACGCATCATCAACCTCTACCGTCGAACAAAGGGTTGAAAAAATAGAGGAATAAGAACGTGCATGAACCGCTTCCATGAAAGCAATATTCGTCAACACTGCCTCCTCATGCTCTGTTATTGCATCAGCCAGAAGCGAAATGGCTCCTACGGTGTTTTGAATTGTATCTAAAAGCGTTAGTCCTGTAAAAACACGAATTGTTAATTTACGTTCTTCATCTGTTAAGCTTGACCATGAAGGAATATCATTGGAAAGTGGTACCTTCTCAGGTAACCAAAAATTCCCAGTTAAGCGGTTCCATACTTCAAGATCTTTCTCATCATGTAATCTATTCCAATTAACAGCGCACACAACAGGATTTTTGGTTGTAATCTTTGTCATATGATGATCTCCTATAAACTACACGAAACACAGCCATCAACTTCTGTTCCACTCAACGCTACTTGCCGTAATCGTACATAGTAAATACTCTTTATACCCTTTTTCCAGGCATAAATTTGTGCGCGGTTAATATCACGTGTGGTAGCGGTATCAGGAAAAAATAATGTTAATGAAAGACCTTGATCAACATGCTGTGTTGCAGCAGCATAGGTATCTATAATTTTTTCAGGACCAATCTCATAAGCATCTTGGTAAAAATTTAAATTCGTATTATCCATATAAGGAGCGGGATAATAAACGCGCCCAATTTTTCCCTCTTTGCGAATTTCAATTTTTGAAGCAATTGGATGAATAGAAGAAGTGGCATGATTAATATAGGAAATAGATCCCGTAGGTGGAACTGCCTGCAAATTGCGGTTATAAAGCCCATACTCAATGACTAATTTTTTCAGTTCCTGCCAATCCTTTTGATCTGGGATAACAATATTGTTCCGCGCAAAAAGCTCTTGCACAAGCGCAAATTGCGGTTTCCATTCTTTTTCAATATATTTTTCGAAAAAACGTCCATCTGCATAAGCTGATTTTTCAAACCCTGCAAACATTTCTTGACGTTCACGTGCAATCAAATTGGAAGCCCGTATGGCGTGATATGTCACAATATAAAAATAGATATTGGTAAAATCTATCGCTTCTGGAGACCCATAATAGATCTGTTCACGCGCTAGAAACCCATGCAAATTCATTTGTCCCAAACCAATCGCATGACTTTCAGCATTGCCTTTCGCAATGGAAGGCACACAGGCAATATTACTCATATCCGAAACCGCAGTAAGGGCACGAACAGCAGATTCCACGGTCTGTCCGAAATCAGGACTTTCCATTGCTTTGGCAATATTCATAGATCCAAGATTACAGGATATATCACTTCCAATCGTGCGATAAGTTAAATCTGTCTCCAGTTCACTCGCCTCACTCACCTGCAAAATTTCTGAACATAAATTGCTCATACTTATGCGCCCAGCTATCGGATTCGATCGATTAGCAGTATCCTCAAATAAAATATAGGGATAACCTGATTCAAATTGAATTTCTGCTAATGTCTGGAAAAAAACGCGTGCACTTATTTTGTTTTTACGAATCTTTGCATTATCAACAAAAGAACGATAATGCTCCGTTAAAGAAATATCGCTAAAGGGCTTACCTGTCACACGCTCGATATCATAAGATGAGAAGAGATACATATCCTCATTATTCCGTGCAAGCTCAAAAGTAATATCAGGAATAACGACACCAAGCGAAAGCGTTTTGATTCTAACTTTTTCATCAGCATTTTCACGCTTTGTATCCAAAAACTTCATAATATCTAAATGATGGGCATGCAAATAAACAGCTCCAGCCCCCTGTCGTGCCCCAAGCTGATTGGCGTAAGAAAAAGAATCTTCTAAGAGTTTCATCACCGGTAAGACACCTGAGGACTGATTTTCTATTTGCTTAATTGGTGCTCCAGCTTCCCGCAAATTGGTTAAACAAAGCGCCACACCTCCACCACGTTTTGAAAGCTGCAAAGCCGAATTAACCGCACGACCTATCGATTCCATATTATCTTCAACACGTAGCAAAAAACACGAAACCAATTCACCACGTTGTTTTTTCCCAGCATTTAAAAATGTCGGTGTAGCCGGTTGAAACCGGCCTGTAACAATTTCATCCACAAAATTTTCAGCAAGAGATTTATTTCCTTGTGCCAAATATAAAGCTACAAGACAGACGCGATCTTCATAACGTTCAAGATAACGTTTCCCATCAAAAGTCTTCAGTGTATAACTTGTATAATACTTAAATGCGCCTAAAAAGGTGGGAAAACGAAACTTAAATGCATAAGCACGTTTAAAAAGTTTTTTAATAAAAGAAAAATCATAAAGATCAAATAAAGCTTTTTCATAATAACCTTCTTCTATTAAGTAATCTATTTTTTCCTTCAGGTTATGAAAAAAAACTGTATTTTGATTAACATGCTGAAGGAAATACTGCCGTGCGGCAAGTCGATCCATATCAAATTGAATATGACCATTCTCATCATAAAGATTAAGCATTGCATTCAGCGCATGATAATCAGTAATCTGATCCGATTTCTGCGATTGTCCTATACCAATTGTTTCCAAAATCTTTCCAATCCCTTTTTTACATAAAGAACGTCTTCATCAGTTCCACGCAGCTCAAAACGATAAAGGCAAGGTACACAACATTTTTCAGCAATGATTTTACTTGCTAAATTATAATAACAACCAAAATTACGATTCCCACCACCAATGACACCACGAATTAATTTTCGGTTCTCAGCTTCATTAAGAAAATGGATAACGGCTTTCGGCACTGCTCCTCTTCCTTCACCATCTGCATATGTAGGAACAACCAGTACATAAGGTTCACCAACCAATGCAGAAGGCTTTCTTTTATCAATTTTGAAGAGTCGTTGACCAAGTTGCGAGACAAAATGTTCTGTATTACCCGTTGCACTCGAATAATAAACAATAAGCCCCATTAAGCACAAAGACCACTAATCATATCTGGTCTAAAACCAGACCAATGATTTTCACCACAAACAACGACAGGAACCTGACGATACCCCAGAGATTGAACAAAACTGTATGCTTGTTCATCACAAGAAATATCAACAACGCGATAATGAATGCCTTTTGCATCAAAAGCACGGCGTGTAGCATCACATTGGACACAAGATGGTTTGCTATAAATAGTGATCGACATTTTCTTCAACTTTCACAATTCCAAATAATCAACCCTAAAGGGTCAATCTAATAATTTTATAAGTACTCAAGAATAACAAAAAAACAGAAATTGTACGCAAAACATGTGGTTATTTTCGAATAGTACACAGCTTCCTGAACATAACAGAATTCCTCATCAAATAACTTCAAAGACTATGATGAGAATAAGCGATTATTCTATAACTTAAATGGCAAAGCCCCCCAGTTATAAACAATCTTTTGCTTGCATTACAATTCCCTCCTGCTGTCTAAAAAACTAACGTTCTAAACTACCGTTTTTCAAGAGCTCTGTTTTACTCTTTTTCGGCAAAAATCAATTACAAAAACGAAAGGAATCCTTCCAAAAGAGATCCTTCAGCAAAAATACTGCTATGCCCTTGGTCAATAAACTCTTTACAATAATGGAAATAACTTAGATACCAAACGAAACACACTAACACCCTCTCTTGTGCTTATTTAGAATCACCAATCATTTTGATACTATATATAGTATATACTCTCTCTCTTTCGTCAAGGTGAATTCAATTATTATTTTTAATTTTCCACGATCTTCACACTAAAATTTTCAGTTCTCAAAACTATGTAATAATATAACATTTTATTGACAAACGTTATATTATTACATAGTTTCCAAAATAATAAGCAACGATGGTAAAAAATATGGATCTGCACTTCAATAAGACAACATTAGGCTATGGAAATAGAATAGCAATAAAGAACTTTTCAGCGAAGTTAAAAGCTGGTTCATTGGTCGCAATAACAGGTGATAATGGCGCTGGAAAATCGACACTGCTAAAAGCCATCGCCGGATTGATTAAACCTCTTAAGGGAAAAATTACAAAACCAAAAAAAAGCCGCATTGCTTATCTTTCTCAGCAATGTGATGTAGATCAAACATTTCCAATTGATGTGAAAACGCTTGTAAAAACAGGGCTGTGGTCTTTTTGTGGATTATGGAAAAGCCAGCGCCCTTATGATTCTAAGATTCAAAATGCGCTTGAAATGGTTGGGCTTACAGAACTCGCACCCCGTTCGCTTGAAACATTATCAGGCGGGCAATTACAACGCGCTCTTTTTGCACGTATCATTGTGCAAGATGCCAATATTATTTTGCTTGATGAACCTTTCAATGGTGTAGATCATAAGACCCAAAAAGATCTTCTTGCACTGATCACATACTGGCAACAGCAAGGACGCACAGTTCTCACAGCACTCCATAACCCTCTCATCGTGCAAGAATTTTTCCCCCAAATGATTCAAATTAATCAACAAAACGCCTTTTATGGAGAAACAACACAGTTTTTAAACAACACTATTCATCACGTTATGCCACCTCTCACATCCAATTCTTTTCCTATTAGCGCACAAAAACAAAATCTTCCCATCAATGATCCTCTCTTTCTTAGGTTATAAGACGTGTATGCATTTTTTCTTGCTCCCTTTGTTGATTTCCAATTTATGCAAAACGCCCTTATCGGTTCTATTTTCCTGTCTATTAGCGCTTGTCCTGTTGGTGTATTTTTGATGCTCCGTGGAATGAGCTTGACAGGAGATGCTATCTCTCATGCCATTCTTCCTGGTGTTGCAACTGCTTTTCTGATTTGTGGCTTTTCCCTCATATCTATGACACTTGGTGGCATCTTCGCTGGTATTATTGTCGCTTTAGCAACCATTTTAATTTCACGAAATAGCTTTCAGAAAGAAGATGCATCCATGACTGTCTTTTATCTTATTGCACTCGCGGCAGGTGTCATTATTATCTCACTAAAAGACTCAACAATTGAGCTGCTTCATCTCTTATTCGGATCGGTTCTTGCACTTGATGCACAAACCCTCTGGTTAATCACTACTATAATGCTGATTACACTATGCAGCCTTTGTATTTTTTGGCGTGCACTCGTTTTAGAAAGCTTTGACCCCCTCTTTTTTAAATCACTCTCTCCATTGAGTAAATATATTCATATTTCATTGCTTGGACTTGTGGTGTTGAATCTGGTTGGAGGATTTCAATCACTAGGAACATTACTTTCCGTTGGCATTATGATGATTCCAGCTATTACAGCCCGTTTTTGGTTTTCACGGCTAGGCCCTATTTGCGCACTTTCCACTCTTTTTGGAATCATTTCTAGCGTATGTGGTCTCCTGCTTTCTTTTCATCTTTCACTTCCCTCCGGCCCTGCGATCATCATTGCCGCAGGATTTATTTATCTTTTTTCCTGCTTGATAAGTCCACGTGGACTTATTGTAACATGGTTTCCCCACCTCTTTTATACCTCCTCACTTTAAGGAAAAAAATGTGCCTAAGTTTGCTCAAAAATTTGTTCTTCTTGGAGCTTTATTGCTTTCTTTTTCTCCATTTTCTGCTTCTGCAAACAATAAAATCAAAGTTGTTGCGAGCTTTTCTATTCTCGCAGATCTCGTAAAAAATGTAGGAGACAACCATATCTCTATGACCACTTTTGTAGGTCCCAATGCAAATACCCACACTTATGAACCTACCCCCCATGATGTTCAAGCTCTTAGAAATGCTCAAATTATTTTCATCAACGGACTTCATTTAGAAGGATTCATTGATCGCCTCATTACAGCAAGCGGTACAAAAGCACTTCTTGTCAAAGTTAGCGCTAACATTCCCTCCCTCAAAATGAAAAATCAAGAACATAACGCCCATCATCACCACAGCGTTATTGATCCACATGCTTGGCAAACAATTCCCAATGTCAAAATCTATGTGAAGAATATCGCTGCTGCTTTTTGTAAAATCGATCCACAATCCTGCACAAGCTACAAAAAAAATGCCGAAACCTACATCCAAAAACTTAAAATAGCACAAGATACCCTGAAAACAAAAATTACTACCATCCCTAAAGATAAACGTATCATTATCACATCTCATGACGCCTTTGGCTATTTTGCAAAAGAATACGGTTTTACTATCCTCGCCCCTCAAAGTGCTTCAACAGAAGCTGAAGCAACCGCAGCCGATGTTGCTAAACTTATCAAACAAATTAAGGCGAATAAAGCAGCTGCACTATTCGTTGAAAATATCTCTAATCCCCGTCTCATAAAACAGATTGCAAAAGAAACAGGTTTGAAAATTGGTGGGACACTTTATTCTGATGCATTGTCAAATAAAAATGGCCCCGCAGCAACTTATCTCGATATGATGGAACATAATGTGAATACCATCATTGATGCCATCACAAAACATTAAGATCTTCTACAAAAGAGATAAAAAACTGAATACAGCACTGAACCGTCTTCATATTTGTCTCAAACATACTGTTGTATAAAGTTTAGGTTGGTTTATAAGCAACAAAAAAGTACGCACTTTATAAGAATGCAATATCATAAAACCATTAATATACTGGCAATATATTAAAAAAATATATCAGCTTTTATAAAATGCTTTGCAAAACAACAAGATAACTGTCTTTGTCCCTGCTAATTCTTATAGGTATTCGCACCAATCCCTTATGTCATATTCATAAAGATCTGTCTAAGGATGATCTATAGGCAATTTTTTAACTCAAGAATATAGAAAATTTGATGGGATGTTACAGATGTGTTTCATCTGCTTTTATCATTAAAAGTAATGAAAATTTTAAAACAAGCGCGCCTTCTATCTCTCAGTGATTTCTTTTGCAACTGACCAGATACCCTAGCTGAAAATTGCATAGTGATTTACATGAGAAAAAATAAAAGCTTCTTATAGAAGCTCTGAAACCATTTAAGATCATATGGTCAGCGGTAAAATAAAATATGCCTATTCTCGTACAGGCTATTTAGAACAGCGTCGTATTTTTTGGATCAAATAGACTTCTTATGTTAGGGATCAGAGCTAAGATATGGGGCGCATCCCCTCTCATCTGTGAATTATTGGTTCCCTCTATTTCCCTCATTTACTTTTTATAAGATACATAAATTATTACATCAAGAAACATATGGTTAATGAATGGTTATTTTATATTGATATTTTTTATAATGAAAATGATTTTATTATGTTTGAGGTTTGAAAATAATATTCTTCTTACAGACCGTGAAAATGCAAATTTTCTTCATATAAATATTTTGACACTCTCAGCGCCATGGAACAATAGATCATTACCAAAACTTTTAAAATTTTGTTTTTAATCACATCGGGTACAACCTGATTTTGTAAATGTAATCGAGAAAGTCAAAACACAACATTATCATGACGCAACATAAAAGAAAGTCGTGTCACATCAATTAATGCTTACTTATTATTTGTGCGCTTTCCAGTGTTTTTATTAAAAGTATGAAAATTCTGATGAGCGACAGTGAAACTTAGTTTTTGCCCATAGTCGTGTGTCAAGCGTTCTTTTATTTCAATCGTAAAGATGATATCATTCCAGCGCGTTAAAACATGGCAACCTGTTCCAATAGGCTTGATAAGCTCAATTTTTGTGTGAAAGACAGGTCCTTTATCTGGATGTTCGCCCAATAAGATTATTTCAGGTCTGAATGCTAAAAGATCAGTTTCTTCGCCATAAGAAAATGAATGCCCTAAATGTTGTTCTAAGACATGGCGATCAAGAAAATTCATAGGAGGAGAACCAATAAAATCAGCAACAAATGTTGTTGCTGGAGTGTCGTAAATTTCCATTGGTGTTCCAATTTGCTCGATAGCTCCTTTATTCAAAACGACTATTCTATCAGCTAATGTCATAGCTTCTAGTTGATCATGGGTAACATAGAGGCTGGTCGTTCCTAGTGAACGCTGTAGTGTTTTTATTTCAATACACATTTGCGCCCGCAATTTTGCATCAAGATTTGAAAGAGGTTCATCAAAAAGAAAAACACGGGGTTGGCGTACAATCACACGCCCCATTGCAACACGCTGACGTTGTCCTCCTGATAATTGTCGTGGCTTACGATCAAGAAATGATTCTATCTCCAAAAGTTTTGCAGCATGTGCGATGCGTTTTTTAATTTCTTCTTTAGGAGTTTTACGATTTTTAAGACCATATTCTAAATTTCCACGAACTGTCATATGGGGATAAAGAGCATAATTTTGAAAAACCATAGCAATATCACGATCAGCTGGTTCACGATCATTGATGCGTTCGTTATCAATACATAATTCACCTGAAGTAACTTGTTCAAGTCCTGCTATAATACGCAATAAGGTTGATTTCCCACACCCTGAAGGACCGACAAGAACAAGAAGTTCTTTATCAGCAACAGTTAAGTTTAAATCATCAATGACCAGAATGCCGTTGTCATACCGTTTTTTTATATTTGATAACTGGATTATGGCCATAATTACTTCTCCGTTTCAATAAGGCCTTTGATAAAAAGCCGTTGCATGAAGATAACAACAAGAACAGGGGGAACCATGGCAACAACCGATACTGCCATGAGTATATTCCATTGAGGATCATGTTGAAGTGATTCGACAATAAGCTGTTTTAAAATAATAAGGATCGTTTGATGCTTTTGATCCGTTGTGATGATAAGAGGCCAGAGATATTGTATCCATCCATAAATAAACATAATGATAAATAAAGCAGCGATATTGCTTTTGCTGAGAGGAAGAAGAATATCCTTAAAAAATTTAACTGGACCTGCACCATCAACACGTGCCGCCTCTAAGAGTTCATCTGGAATAGTCAGAAAAAACTGGCGAAATAAAAATGTAGCGGTTGCAGATGCAATAAGTGGAATAATCATTCCACTATAGGTGTCGATCATCCCCAATTTTGCAACAACCTCATAGGTTGGAAGAATACGAACTTCGACAGGGAGCATCAATGTAACAAAAATAAGAACAAAAGCAGTTTTTCGGAAAGGAAAACGCATATAAACAATTGCATAAGCAGACAAAAGTGAAATAATAATTTTCCCAATACTAATCCCAAGAGCCATAATGAGTGAATTCATTAAGAGTGGCCAGAGGTTGGGAAGACCGAGTTGTGCGAGGCCATCACCAAAGATTGTTTTATAATTTTCCAAAGCATACTTCCCAGGTAAAAGAGGAAGTGTTCCTGAGTTGAATGCTGCTGAACTATGGGTTGATGCAATGATAGCAACATAAACTGGAAAGAAAATAATGATAATGCCAATAATGAGAGTAATATGGGTTAGAAATTTCAAAACAGGGCGATTTTCAACCATAATTTACTTCCTAATATTGTACACGGCGCTCAATCCAGCGAAACTGAATAAAGGTTAAGACAATAACCATCAACATCAATATTGTTGATTGTGCTGCTGATGCACCGATTATTTGATTTCTAAAGCCATCGTCATATACTTTATAGACGAGGATGCTCGTTGCACGCGCAGGACCTCCAGAAGTTGTATTATCAATAATACCAAAGGTATCAAACATAACATAATTGACATTGACAATAAGAAGGAAAAACGTCGTTGGTGAAATTTGCGGGAAGACCACAGTCCAAAATCGTTTAAAGGGACCAGCACCATCAATGGCGGCTGCTTCTATTTGAGAACGCGGAACAGACTGAAGACCTGTAAGAAAAAAGAGAAAATTGTAAGAAATTTGCTTCCAACTAGCCGCTATGACAATAAGAATCATTGCTTGAGTGCCATTAATACGATAATTCCATAGCACCCCTATTTTCTCGAGAAGAAAAGGAATAATTCCGATGGTGGGATGAAAGATAAACAGCCATAATATACCTGCCAATACTGGAGCAACAGCATAGGGCCAGAGCAAAAGCATTGTATAAGCCTTTTTTGCACGGATGACACGGTCAACACAGACCGCTAAGAGAAGTGATATTGTCATTGAAGCGACAGTAACTGAGATGGAAAATACTGCGGTTGTAAGAAGTGATTGCCGATAAGTAGGATCAGAAAGAACCGTTAGATAATTTTCAAAACCAATAAATGTTGTTGTAAAGCCAAAAGGGTCTTCACGCTCAAAAGATGATTTTATTGCTTGAGCAGCAGGCCAGAAGAAAAACAAAAAAGTCACAAGAAGCTGAGGGAAAAGCAGTCCGTAAGAAAGTAGACTATTTTTAAAATATGCATGTTTTTCTTGCATTCGTAGGGCTCTTTAAATGTAGAGACTTTAAAAAGATAAACAAAAAGAACTCAACTGTTTTTGTTGAGTCTTTAATGTCTAACAATAAAACAAAATTAATGATTAGATTTTTCAAATTCACGCAAGAGTTTATTTCCACGTTCAACGGTCTCATCTAAACCATCTTTCGGTGTTTTTGAACCACTAAGAACAGCTTCCAACTCTTGATCAAGAATGGCACGGATTTGTGGTAAATTACCAAATCTTATCCCTTTCGAGTTAACTGTTGGTGGATTAAGATTAATCTGTTTGATAGCTATATCCGCACCTGGCGTTTTTTCATAGAAATGTTGTTTTTTGCTCAATTCATAAGTCGTTTTTGTGGTTGGAAGATAACCTGTTTCCTGATGCCATTTTGCTTGATTTTCTGTTTTTGAAAGAAATTTAAGAAAAGCAGCTGCCCCTGCATATTCCTTTGGGGTATGGCCCTTAAACGCCCAAATAGAAGCGCCCCCAATAACTGAATTTTGTGGTGCTCCTTCTGTATCCTTATAGTAAGGTAGCATACCAACCCCCACATTAAACTGAGCTTCAGAAACAATTCCAGCATGTGATCCTGAAGATTGCATAAAAATTGCACAATTTTGTGCCATAAACATTGGTGTTGAATCTAATGCACCTGCTGGACCACCATAACGGAAAATACCTTGATCAGACCACTTTTTCAGGTCAGTCCACATACGCACTTGTAAAGGTCCATTAAATGTAAGTTCTGAATCAAGTCCTTTAAAGCCATTTTCCTTCGTTCCAAAAGGAACATTATGCAACGCTGAAAAATTTTCTATACCAATCCATTGAGCAGCATAAGCCATCGTAAAACCGCAAGTTGCCGCTTTAGTCTCAAGAATTTTTTTGGAAAAGTCTTCTATATCTTGCCATGTTCTAGGAGGCTGTTCTGGATCAAGCCCTGCTTTTTTAAAGATATCTTTGTTATAATAAAGAATGGGAGTTGAAATATTGAATGGCATAGAGACGATGTGCCCCTGTTCATCGGAGTAATAACCACTAATAGCAGGGAAATAATCTGTAAGATCAAATTCTTGTTTTGTATCAGCCATAAGTTGATAAAATGGATAAATTGCACCTTTTGCAGCCATCATAGTTCCAGTACCAACGTCATAAATTTGGGCAAGAACTGGCTGTTTCTTTCCACGAAATGCCGCAATGAGTGAAATCAACCCCTCTTCATATTCGCCGCGAAATGAAGGAACAACTTTATACTCAGATTGACTTGCATTAAAATCGTTAATGAGACTTTCAGTTTGCTTTCCTAATTCACCACTCATAGAATGCCAAAAGCTGATTTTTGTCTGCGCAAAACCTGCTGTTATTCCCGCTGTGGACATTATGATAGCAACCGTGGCCGCTATGGAAAGATAAAAACGACTCATGGTTCACCCTTTCTGAAGTGATGGAATACAAACTACCCCTAAATTTATAGTATTACACATGAACATGCTATGACAGTCTTATTTCAGAAATATATTCTTTCATTTAAACAGGAACCACCAAAAGGTCAAATGAATTTGTTTAAATTTTTTCGTTTTCTTTTATAAGCTTTCTTATATATTAACGAGATACGCGTTTATAACTATCTGAAAAAAGTGAGATGGCTTAAATAAGCAAAGTCACTTGGTAAAAAGATGTAGATCGTAAATGTCACTCAATGACTATTTTAATATTTGGATTTACTTTTTTTTAAAGAATTGTTTATTCTTTTGTTATTTATCTTATAAGTTTCGGCTTATAACTTTAACACGATATTTCTCCTGAATTTAACAAAGAGATAAATAGAAATTTTCTTAAAATTAAGAAAATCATTTTGAAGCGCTTAATAGTCTCCTTCCTTGTAGTGAAATCATGCCCCTCACGCAAAACAAAATGACATTTTATGACCAATTTCCATGCTGTTAAAAAATCTTTCAATACATCTACATTTCATGATAGCGCCTATAAAATAAGCTATAAAACCTCTCCACTAAAGTATATAAGACTTTTTGCATGCTATCATTTTCACTTCATAAAAGTGCAAAACGACATCATTATATGAGATCCTAATGCTTTAACAAGTCTTGCATTTTAAATACGTTAAATGAATATTTTTATTCTTTTTTCAATAATCTTTTATCCACACACCAACCCTGCTTGTAATGTGCAAACGAATGATTTTGATTGATTCATTGTAAAAAGATTCGAAATAAGAGAATCCTACGTATTAAAGTCTCTTATTCACATGAATAAACTATTAATCATCATTATAAATCAATGTATTATTGTTATATATTCGATATTTTTTCTTCTTTCATTACGCTAGCTTTATGAGGATATATAGTTCTCTTTGTATTGATGTATTTTTTACCTTTGCGCACGCAATTGCAATGCGAGATCAGGTTGATCTGTCGTAATATAATGTACAGGCATGTCAAGCCAATGTGATAACCGAGCTTTTCCATTAATTGTCCATACCCCTACAGTAAAACCAGCCTCAAGAGCTGATTCAATAAAGTCCTGTGAAACAATAGAGCCATCTAAACTTAGATCAGAATAACCTAATTGCTTCCATTCAGAAAAATGACGGTACATATCACCTTCAAAATTATCAACACATGGACCAGATGATATTCCTGCTTCAATAAAAGGACGAAGGATCAAAGGATCAAAACTAATTGCAGAAACCCGTTCTGATAAATTTCGGCTTTTTATTAGCGCAAGCGCTTTTTGGGATAATATTGTTTCACGCTCCACTTCACCACATGTCTTGATTTCAAGATGCAATGCGATATTCGTTGGTGTTAAAAGATCAAGCACCTCTTCTAATAAGGGAGGTGCTTCTTGGCTTCCTTTTACGCAGAGTTGTTTGCGTGTTTCATTATCAATGTCGTGAATATACCCCTTTTTTCCAACCAATTGGTCTAGACGAAAGTCGTGAAAGACAACCACTTCACCGCTTTTCAGCAAATGAACGTCGCACTCAACTTCATCAACACCTAACGCTATAGCATTATTAAATGCCAAAAGAGTATTTTCAGGATAAAGATGAGCTCCACCACGGTGTGCAACAATTTTTTTCTCAGACATGCAAAATTCCGCACTTCTCAATTTTAAACGATATTAGCGTACAGATTGCCAGATACCGGCTTATATCATATGAAAATACACTATCATTTTTAAATGATTTTTTCTACACTTTTCGAATATCAAACCCTCAGTCATATTTTATTCTTAAAAAGACTTATCCTTCATTTTAATTATTCCCATTCAATAGTGCTAGGAGGCTTTGAGGTTACATCATATACAACACGATTAATCCCTCTAACTTCGTTAATAATACGTGCTGCCGTCTTACTTAAAAACGCCATATCATAGGGATAAAAATCAGCAGTCATTCCATCTACAGATGTGACGGCGCGAAGAGCACAAACAAATTCATAAGTGCGACCATCCCCCATCACGCCAACAGTTTGAACAGGAAGAAGAACAGCAAAAGCTTGCCAAATTTCGTCATAAAGACCAGCTTTACGGATTTCCTCAAGATAGATAGCATCTGCTTCACGTAGAATTTCTAATTTTTCACGGGTTACAGTACCTGGACAGCGAATTGCAAGACCTGGACCTGGAAAAGGATGGCGACCAATAAACTGCTCTGGTAATCCTAACTCTCGCCCTAGCAAGCGAACCTCATCCTTAAAGAGCTCACGCAACGGTTCTACAAGTTTCATATTCATCTGTTCTGGTAGCCCACCCACATTATGATGACTTTTAATGGTTACCGTTTTACCAATAGCAGACACACTCTCAATAACATCTGGATAAAGCGTCCCTTGTGCTAAAAACTCTGCACCTCCTATTTTTTTAGTTTCTTCTTCAAAAACTTCAATAAAAAGGCGACCAATCGTTTTGCGCTTTTTTTCTGGGTCTGTCTCACCTTCTAAAGCATTAAGAAATATATCGGCAGCATTAACGTGAATAAGCTCTATATTATAATGATCACGAAAGAGCGTGAGAACTTCTTCTGCTTCATTCTTGCGCATCAGCCCATGGTCTACCAAAATGCATGTCAGTTGATCTCCTATGGCTTCATGAAGGAGTACCGCTACAACAGATGAATCCACTCCTCCTGAAAGACCACAAATCACACGACTTTTCCCAACTTTTTTTCGTATCGTAGCAATTGCCTGCTCACGATAAGAAGCCATTGACCAACTACCTTTAATAGCAGAGATTTTATGAATAAAATTTTGCAAAAGTTTTGTACCATCTGGTGTATGGATAACTTCAGGATGAAACTGTACTGCATAAAAATGCCTTTTTTCATCAGCAATAGCCGCATAGGGAGCTCCGTTTGAGGTCCCTATGACATGAAAACCTTCTGGTAAAGCTGCCACACGGTCACCATGGCTCATCCATACTTGATAACAAGAACCTTTTTCCCACACTCCATCAAAAAGGGCACTCTCTTCTTGCACTTTCAAAAAAGCACGCCCAAATTCACGCTCATGTCCAGCTTCAACCTTTCCTCCAAGCTGAACACACATGACTTGTTCACCATAGCAAATACCCAGAATCGGAATACCCACCTCAAAAATTTCCATTGGAGCACGCGGAGAGCCCTCATCAATAACGGAATAAGGACTCCCTGATAAAATAATAGCTTTAGGATTTATGCGGCGCACAGCTTCTAAAGCTAATTGAAAAGGAGCAATTTCACAATATACCCCCATTGCTCGTACCCGTCGTGCAATAAGTTGTGTAACTTGTGAACCAAAGTCAATAATAAGAACAGTGTCTGGATGCGATATGCTCATAGAAAACCAATCAACAATTGTAAAAGAAAACTCATGAGAGTTATGATTCAATCTTTCTCTTTTCACAAGCCTGTTTTCTTAAGAAAAAGATTATTCTCATAAAATTTATGATAAAAAATGCAAAAATATAGATCAATGTTTTTTTTGCAACACAGATAAAAAGAACCCATCTGTTTGTGTTGTGGCTGGCGACAAAGTAAGTCCATAATTTGAAAAAACTGGTTGCACAGGAGAAAAACTAAAATGTTTCTGCCAAAGCGCTGGCATATCTATTGGAGCAAAATGAGAATGTTGTTGAAGGAAATGGGAAATTTGTTTCTCATTTTCATCTGTAAAAAGAGAACAGGTAATATAAACTAGGCGCCCCTTTGGCTTAAGATAAGCTATCGCTTCATTCAAAATAGCCCTCTGTTCTGTTTGGCGTTGTTTCACCTGTTCTAATGTTAAACGCCATTTCGCATCTGGACGACGACGCCATGTTCCTGTCCCACTACATGGCGCATCTAGTAGAACTCTATCCATCTGACCTGTTAATGGTTTTAATTCTTCTCTTTGCACTCGTATTTGTACATTACGAACACCAGCGCGTCGAAGACGATCAAAAATAGGAGCCAAACGAGCTTTGTCTGAATCATAAGCATAAATCTGCCCACGATTGTTCATATCAGAAGCTAAAGCTAATGTTTTGCCCCCAGCACCTGCACAATAATCTAATACCTGCATGCTTTCTTGCGCTTCCACAAGGTGAGCAACAATTTGAGATCCTAAATCCTGTATTTCAAAGTGTCCTTTTTGAAAAGCTGGTTCCACTTGAATATGAGGATGACGGTTAAACTTTTCAATCGGTGCAATTCTTAAAGCTTGCCCAAACCATGGCAAAGATTTAAGTTTGGTTTTTGCTAATTCTTTCAACACCTTTTCTGGTGTTGCTTTTAGATTATTTACCCGTAGGTCTAAAGAAGGACGCGTTGCTAACGCAGCCGCTTCAGTGATCCAATTATCACCAAATAAAGGACGAAGATGCGCTTGACACCATTGCGGGATATCACCACGAATATAGTCTGGAGCATCCACTAATTGCTGACCTTGCCAGGATTTACGCTGTTTAGCTCCTAATAACTGCGGTGCAAACCGATCTTCTGCCAACTCACCGTCAATTTGCTCCAGCGTCATTTTTCCAGAATCTAATAAGGCACCAAAAGCGATATCTCGGATATCATCACTCTCCATACGCCATTGTAAAGAATAGCGTCGTCTTAACACATCATAAACGATTGTACCAATAGCTGCGCGATCACCTGCTCCAGCAAAGCGATGAGAAAGGCCCCAATCCTTTAAAGCTTCTCCTACTGGGCGATGCTTCATTTCTATCTCTTTGAGAACATCTATTGCTGCTTGCAAACGCCCACCTAATCGCATTCATTTCTCCCATTAAAATAATAAAATTAAATCATCTAAAAAAATAATATTATCTTCTTCTTGCCAATAAAACCTTCTCAAAGCCATTAAAAATTTACATTCAACATTAAAATGATTTGATCATACTTTTTATAAGATCCAATATTAGAGTATCTAGATTTTTCCTTTCATCTTCTGCCCATTCACTTTTTTATCCCTCTACCTCTTATACTAAAAGATACGCAGTTATCCATAAAGACCTTATTTCCGCCATGCATTACGAAAAAAATAAACTCTTTAAATAAAATTTATGAGGATTATCTGAATAGCAGAAAAAATCAAATATCTCCCATCTTTTATGGCTATCCTTCTGAAAAAATAGAAAAAATCTTCTCATAAAATTAAAAAAGTTTATCTTACGTTCACCAAAAAATTAACTTTTTAGAAAATGCTTGGAACCACTATTTGGCATGACCGTTTTTACTCTACTGGCAACTGCCAGACAATTTAAAAGGAGAAAATAATGACTTATAATAATGAAAAAACAACTTCATCTAAAAGCCGTCATAACACAATGCCCTCAAACAACGGAAAGAAATCCGTCCAAAGTGATCAGACAAACACTCGCCAACGTGCGTCAAAGACAGGACGGAAGACTACAAAAAGTTAATTCTAATTTTATATAAATTATTTCATATAGTCTTAACAGAAAGAGTTAGAGTTTTGACCTCTAATTCTTTCCTTTTTGGGATTATTACACCAAATCACAAACAGAAAAAGCGCAGTCTTCCTTTCTCGTTCTCGGAAGATTTAAATTTATGCGATATGACATTATGCTCTTATATCTTTAAACTGGCCCACGATAGTTGGGACTCTCCCGTGTAATAGAAACATCATGCGTATGACTTTCATGGAGTCCCGCATTCGTAATACGTACAAATGTTGCTTTTTCACGAAACTCTACGAGATCTTTTGCTCCAACATATCCCATTGAAGCACGAAGTCCACCAGCAAGCTGATGTAGAACTGATGCTATAGGACCTTTATAAGCCACCTGCCCCTCCACACCTTCAGGAACCAACTTAAGTTCATCACGAACATCATCTTGAAAATAGCGATCTGCCGATCCTCGTGCCATAGCACCAACAGATCCCATACCACGATAGGCTTTAAAAGATCGGCCTTGATAGAGATAAACTTCACCAGGACTTTCTTCTGTACCTGCTAAAAGAGATCCAATCATCGCTGCACAAGCCCCACCAGCTAAAGCTTTAGCAAAATCACCTGATGCTTTGATTCCACCATCTGCAATGATGGGAATGCCCGCTTTTTCAGCAACTTCTGCAGCATTCATTATGGCTGCAAGTTGAGGAACACCGACACCAGCAACAATACGCGTTGTGCAAATAGAGCCAGGACCAATACCAACTTTTACCGCATCTGCACCACTGTCAATCAATGCCTGCGTTGCTTGAGCAGTTGCTACGTTCCCAGCAATAACAGCTAGAGAGGAAGCCATCTTTTTAATTCGTTCAACAGTTTCTAGCACATGTTGAGAATGCCCATGCGCTGTATCAATAACCAACACATCAACACCCGCGTCGATGAGGCGTTCAGCACGTTCAATCCCTCCATTCCCAACACTACTGGCTGCTGCAGCACGCAAACGCCCTTGAGAATCTTTAGCAGCATTTGGATTTAATTTTGCTTTTTCAATATCCTTAACTGTTATCAGTCCGACACAACGATTTTGTTCATCCACAACTAATAATTTTTCAATACGATGATGATGTAAAAGATATTTTGCTTCATTAAGTTTGACATTTTCACGCACCGTGATCAAATTTTCATGCGTCATTAATTCATAAATTTTTTGTTTTGGATCCGATGCGAAACGAACATCTCTATTGGTCAAAATACCAACAAGTCGTCCTGCTGTCTCACCTTTAACACTATTTTCAACAACCGGAATACCTGAAATGCCATGAGAGCGCATCAAAGATTTCGCTTCCTCAAGTGTTGCATCTGGTCCAATTGTCACCGGATTAACAACCATACCAGATTCAAACTTTTTTACTTGGCGGACTTCTTCTGCCTGTTCTGCAGGAGACATATTACGATGAATAACTCCAAGACCTCCAGCTTGAGCCATAGCAATTGCCAAACGCGATTCTGTTACCGTATCCATTGCAGCAGAAAGCAATGGCAAATTGAGCTTAATATCCGCTGCAATGCGCGTACTGAGATCCACTTGACTAGGCATAACAAGAGAATGACCGGGCTGTAAAAGTACATCATCAAAAGTCAGTGCCAATGCACCTGTCCCCGTTTCAACAATCTTTGCCATAGCAAAATTCCTTTTATAATAAAACACCGCAAGGAGCTTTAAAATACAACTGCGGTTCTCATACATGGTAGATTGGCAAAAAATTATGCCATGCTACAAACAAAATGAAAAGAAAAATAAATATTTTTTTTAAGTGTGGTTTATAAAAATTTACAATTGTGATTCAATAGGTAACCAACTTATTATTTTTGTAAATGTGCGACGCCAAAAATTGCTTTCTGGCTCATGGTCAATGCTATATTTTTTTTCATTTTCAATAAAATCCCAATAAATACGATTATTATCACCAAGACGCAGATGATAACTCATTTCTCCTGTTGTTTCTTCAGAAAACAACAAATCTAATCTTGCTGTAATGGGAGCACATTCAAAAAGAATGCCCATTTCTGTATTTAATGATGCTGATCTGGGATCAAAATTTAAAGATCCAATAAAAGCTGTTTTACGATCAATTAAAAAAGCTTTGGCATGTAAACTTGCCTTACTCGATCGAAACAACCGTAATCCATGGGTGTTGCCCTCCGATTTTAATTCATAAAGCTTAACACCACTTTTCAACAACGCCTTACGATACGATACATAACCCCCATGCACCAGTGCTACATCAGTAGCTGCTAAAGAATTCGTCAGAATTTTTACATCAACACCCTTTGAAACCAAATTACTAAAATTCTGCGTTCCAACCTTACCAGGAACAAAATAAGGTGACGTAATCTGAACCGTTTTTTGGGCATTTCCAATAACCTTTGAAAGTGCCTTCATAAGCCAATTGCTTGCTTTTTTACGCAATGCTTTTTCTGGAGGGTCAGAAAGAACAACAACTTTGTCTGCTAAAAATAACCGCCTTCCTGTTTGAATAAAACAATCAAAATTAATGTGCTGTTTGACATAATCTAAATAAACTTTTGCAACCTTGGAATCCCGAAATTTTTGTAATTTATCCTTCCAATAGCTAAGATCACTTGCGCTTTTAGGAACAACCAAAGTATGAATTGGCAAAACAACAGCACTATTCCAAAAATCATCAAAAATGCTTTCCACCTTTTTAACAGAGGGTCCGATTAACATCAAATCTAAATCTCGAAAATGGGATTCTTCACCAGCATCAAAATAAGAATCTGCAAGATTACGTCCTCCTACAAAAGCGATCCTACCATCAACAATAAAAGCTTTATTATGCATTCTACGTGTAACAGTAATCGCCCGTAATATAATCTCTAAACCACGGCGTAATCCACCTTTACGCGATCGTCCTGGATTAAACATTCTCACCTCAATATGAGGGTGTTTATCTAGCGCAATATAAGCTGGATCACGTGCTTGAGCGTTAATATCATCCAAAAGAAGCCGTACCCGAACACCCCGATCCGCTGCCTTAACTATTTCACTTAATAATAGACGCCCTGTTAAATCATCATCCCAAATATAATACATCAGATCAAGGCTACGCCCAGCCTCTGCAGCTCCTATTGCACGAACGCAAAACGCGTCCAAATTGCTGATAATGAGGGAAAGAGCATCTTTATCAATCCCCAATCCATTTTCTTCCTCAGCTAATTGACTGACGATACGATCAAGCTTAGTTTCATCTTTCTGAATAGGTAACGCATAAGAACATTGCCCCCTAGCATTTTTCACAAAACGCCCATAAGTGTAGATTGCCAACATAGATGCAATAAAAAAAAAGAGAACAAAACCAATAACAATATGTAAAAGAGTCAAAGAGGACAAACTTTCTATTTTAAGCTATCGCATCATCAGTAATGCAAACGATAATCCTAATCACTTTATCTTAACCGTGTAGCAGATAAAATGCCACTTCTTGCTTAAGAGAGTATAAATTTAATATTGATGATACAAAAATTTTAGCGGTAGTATTTAAAAGTTTTTAAAAATGCCTCTCTGCTTTAATAAATATAAACTTAACTAAAATTGTATAAACTGAAACAGACGATTAAAATAGTCACATAAAATTTATATTTGTTTTAAATCTACAAAATCATCCTCTATAGATAAATTTTGCAATAAATGATTGTTTTCTTAAGCCCCCCCACGGACTTTATCAAAATCCACTCTATTTTTTTGAAACTCATGCTTGTCATGAAGAGAGATTTGTTATGAATTTTACTTTCGTTCTTGATTTCTTATTGCTCGTAATTCTTCCATTTTTCTATAAAGTGTAGAGCGACCAATATGAAGGCGGCGCGCAATCTCACTCATATGTCCTTTATAATGTTTGACCGCTTTCTCGATAATATCATGTTCCATCTCTGCAAAAGTACGCACATGCCCATCTGTATTCAAAAATTTTATCGATTCTTGTTCATTATCTTCTTGCATAGCACCCTCAATGATATTGGGAACATTCATTAATGGATTTCCCATTAATTGCGGAAAATCTCGAACAGTTAATAACGGTCCTTCACTGAGTAAAATCGCACGAAATAAAAAGTTTTCAAGCTCATTTCTATTGCCAGGCCAATCATACTGCATAAGCAAGGAAAGAGCAGATCCTGCTAAACCATGGACATGTGATCGCCCTGTTTCGGTGATAATGCGATCAATCAAACGTTGTGTGATCTCTGGAAAATCATCCCTTAATTCTCGCAAAGCAGGGACGCTAATAGACAAGTGAGAAAATTGTTCAAACAAACTATGCAAAAAAAAGTTCTCTTTAACCAAATCCTTTAAACGCGATGTTGAAATAGCAATGATCCGAAAAGGGAAAAAATCTCCTTTTGTATTCCTTTCCCTTTCTTTAAGGTAATGAGCGAACCGTTTTTGCTGTATGGGCTCAAGTCGATCAATATCACAAAGGCAAAGTGTCCCTTTCTCAAGAGAAGAAACCAATGGTAGGAATTCTTTAAACCACTGCTGATTTTCTTCTTCTGGATCAACAATGGCTGAACATTGAAAGCGAATAAAAACACCTTCCGAGAATAATCCCTCATGATGAATAATCCGAGCTAATGTTTCACGTCCTGTTCCAACTTCCCCCTCTATCAAAAGATTCTGTAAAGAAGTTGCTGCTTGTCTCGATTGTTCTAACACTATCTGCATAGCTCTACTTTTTATGCAAAGATCAGAAAACCGTAAATGATTCTCTTTTTTTCGCCGAATATCTCTAACTTCATGCTCCAAGGCAGAAATAAGAGCAAGAATATCCAAAGTAACCCTTACGCGTAATAATGTTACTGGGTGGATCCAATAATCAATAGCTCCAGCTGTTAAAGCTTTCTGGAGTAAATTCTGATTCTCTTGTTGTGCTATAACGACAATAGGAACAGAAACACCAGCAACTCTAATCATTTTAATTAAATCGCTCACACTCAAATCACTCATAACGACATCAAGGAGTGCAAGCACAATGTTTTTACGCCTGTGTAAAAGATCAATCGTACGGAGACCATTTTCTGCTTCAATGACACGATAGCCAAAACCTCGCAGCATAGCAGAAAGTTCTATCCGTCTTCCATAATCTTCACTCGCAACAAGAATAGGACCAACCATAATGTCAATAATCTCCTTTGAGACTACTCAGCAGCTTAATATAAAAATTGTTGTAAACCATAAGAAATATTTCACCTCTTGTGTTTCACTTACGAACTTCATCAAGCTGTTAATTAAATACAACATTAAGGCATTTTTTTCCATTTTTTTGCTTTTTCATTGATTTTCATCAAATTTTTCATATTGACTCATGGAGTATTTGATAATGTTATAAAAGCTAGAGAGCAAAATAATCTAAATAGAGTGCAATAAATGAAACATACCTATCATATTTTATGTCTTACAATTACCACCTTGCTGTTAGGTGCCTGTAGCTTTTCGCAATATTATAACTCAAATATGCCAACTGGAATTGATGGAAAATGGGTTGATGAGAATGGTATTATTTCTTCTTTCCACAATGGTGTTTTTGAAACGCGTGCAGCAGATACAGAAGAAAAACTATCAGAAGGGGTATATAATTATCTCAATGCCCAAAATATAGAAATTGAAATACGCTCTATTCTCCGTGGAACAATTTCTAGAGTCAATTGTACAGTGTCATATGATGCCACACAACTTCTCTGCACCTCGCATACAGGAGCACAGTTTTTCCTTAAGCGGAAATCTTAGACAAGGTACAAAGGAAGCCTCTCTTAAGAACAGAGGGAGCACATACATTAAACAGGAGGTGATCCTTTCTCCTCCTGATAGAAAATCCTCTCTAAAATACGCAAAGATACGGATATAATTTTTACCTTGAAAATTTTCTAAACATTATGAAATGCATAAAATAATCATTTTCTTCCACCAAATATCAGTAAAGCCACCTCACAATAAAATTGTTACTTTGTATCATTCAATCTATTTTAACCTAAAATAACATTTTATTTGATAGGGAACTTTAATCTAAGCAGCGCCAATGCGCAAAAGATCATGAAAATGAACAATTCCTATCGGTTTTTTATCTTCAACCACGAAAAATGCACCAATATGATGATCATTAATAAAAGCTGTTGCTGCACCAACAAGTGTATTTGGTTTTACAACTTTAGGAGCTTTGGTCATCACCTCGTCAACATTAAATTTTGATAAATTAAAATGCATGTTACGTGCAAGATCGCCATCGGTTACAATTCCAATTAGTTCGCCTTCTTGATTCACAACACCAACACAACCAAAATGCTTTTCCACCAAAACATTCATCGCTTCAGTCATAGATGTTCCCTGCATAACCAAAGGCATATTATCACCCTCATGCATAATATCACACACGTATTTAAGGCTTGCACCAAGAGAACCACCAGGATGATATATTTTGAAATCCGTTGCGGTAAAACCACGCATTTCTAAAAGAGAAACCGCTAATGCATCTCCCATTGCCAATTGCATAATTGTTGAAGTTGTAGGGGCTAAACCATGGGGGCAAGCCTCTTCTATCTTTGGTAATAATAAAACAATATCAGCTTGTCGTCCTAATACAGAGTACTCACTTGATGTCATCGCAATAAGGGGGATACGAAAACGCGCCGCATAACTTATGATACCACTTAACTCTTGAGTTTCACCAGACCATGATAAAGCAAGAATAACATTATCAGATCCAATCATACCAAGATCACCATGATTGGCTTCTGCAGCGTGAACAAAAAAGGCAGGCGTTCCAGTTGAAGCTAGGGTTGCTGCAATTTTTGTCCCTATATGACCACTTTTCCCAAGACCAGTAATGACCACATGTCCACGAGCTTTTCTAATAGTTTGAACAGCCGCTTCAACAGAAGAAGAAAGAGTTCCCAGAAGAGATTTTTCAAGGGCTTCAAGCCCCTGCTTTTCACTGGCAAGTGTTTTAAGCGCTGATGCAACTGCACCTTGCAAAGCCATATGAGGAGACGGTGTTATCATAATCAAATTCGATCAATAAAATTAAATGAGAGATCTATATCATTTTTCAACATTAATGGTTTCCAGTAAATTTTTCAATGAGGCAGAAACATGGCTGTGCATATCAGCGCGTGCCAAAGAAAATGCAACGTTGGCTTCAATGAAACCAGTTTTAGAACCGCAATCAAAAGTGCGCCCTTCTACTTGCAAACCCCAAAAATCCTGCTCATTTGAAAGCCGTATCATAGCATCTGTTAATTGAATTTCATTTCCTGTTCCTCGTTCTTGAGTGGAAAGAATATTAAAAATTTCTGGTTGCAAAATATAACGTCCATTGATGTACAAATTTGATGGTGCCGTTCCTAACACTGGTTTCTCTACCATTTTTGTGATTTTAAAACCATTTGCAATCTGTTTACCTTTGCCAACTATACCGTATTTATGTGCTTCTTCAAGATCGCATTCCTGAACGGCAATAATATTTCCCCCGCCCACCTTTTCATAAAGACTAATCATCTCAGAAAGACATCCCTTTTTGGCTTGAATCAGCATATCGGGTAATAACAAAGCAAAAGGTTCCCCTGCAACTAATTCACGCGCACACCAAAGAGCATGCCCTAATCCCAAAGGTTGCTGTTGCCGAGTGAAAGAAGTTGACCCTGGTAATGGCTGTAAACGGTATAAATGTGCAAGATCTTCTTTCTTTCCACATTCAGCCAGTGTCGTGTATAATTCAACTTGCGCATCAAAATAATCCTCAATGACTGCTTTGTTACGTCCAGTCACAAAAATAAAATGCTCAATACCAGCCTCCCTCGCCTCATCCACAACATATTGAATAACAGGTTTATCAACAACTGTTAGCATTTCTTTAGGAATTGTTTTTGTCGCAGGAAGAAAACGCGTACCAAGACCTGCTACTGGAAATACAGCTTTCCGGATTTTACGCACACTCACCCTCCTCAATGAATTCATATATTTTTTGTTTTATTTAACATATGTTTTTACGAAATGGTAAAAAAGATATCTTATTGTTTTGATTATCATTATAATGGGCAATCAAAAATGTAAAAAAGAGTATGAGAATTTATTGAAAGGATTAAAACGAATTATTTATTTCAGTTTTCTCCCCTTCTTGATCATATTATCGATTAAACTAAATACAAAATAAAGTTATTGCACATCTAATAAATTGAATATTAATGGGGATTTCAAAATGCAAAAAACAGAATTGAAGACTTTCTCTTTTTTAGAGAAGTCCATAAATTGGAGAACTCTTCTCACTGGCTCTGCCGTTATTTTTTCTGCTTTTTTAATGTTTTTTGTATCCCTTTCATATGCTGATAGCGGATTTAAACACTGGATTAAAGAATTTAAAAAAATAGCTATTGCTCACAATATTACCCCTTATACGTTTCATATGGCGTTTAAAGGTGTTAATGCAATTGATCCAGAAGTTCTAAAAAGTGCCGCATACCAACCGGAATTTGTTGCTCCTTCATGGAACTATTTCGATAATCGTGTCCATGATATTGCAATTGAGGAAGGACGGCGCCAAACTCAAAAATGGAACAAATGGCTTCTTCAAATTGAAAAACGTTTTGGTGTTGACCGCAATATTCTGCTTGCTATTTGGTCAATGGAAAGCAACTATGGGAAAGTTTTAGCTAATAAAAGTGTAATGCGTGACACCATTCGTTCTCTTGCAACTTTAGCCTATACTGATAAAAAACGTGCAAAATATGCATATACACAGCTGATTGCTGCTATGAAAATTCTACAAAGTGGCGAAATTAAACGCTCTCAACTCACTGGATCTTGGGCCGGTGCATTGGGGCATACACAATTTATTCCAAGCAGTTATCTCGCCTATGCAGTTGATATGGACAAAGATGGACGGCGTGATATCTGGAACTCTGTTCCAGATGCTCTGGCTACTGCTGCTAACCTTCTCCACAAAAATGGCTGGCAATCTAATCTTATTTGGGGAGTAGAGGTAAAAGTACCGCAGGGGGAAAACCTCCCTGAAGGCTGGTATTCCTTTGAACAATGGAAAAAATTAGGTGTAAAACACGCAAATGGGCATCCTCTTCCTACATTAGCTGAACAAGCAATATTAAAATATCCAGATGGAGCAAAAGGACCTATATTTTTAGTCACAAAAAATTTCTTTGTTCTGAAACATTATAATAATGCAGATCGTTATGCGTTTGCTGTTGCTCTTCTTGCTGACCGCATCGCTGGACATCCTGGATTGGTGCATGATTGGCAAAGACCTTTTCAACCTCTTACTTTCCAAGAATGCAAAGAACTGCAATCTCGCTTAAGTGCACTGGGCTATTACAAAGGGAATGTTGATGGAAAAATCGGAACAGCTTCTCGCAAAGCAATTAAAGCCTTTCAACTACGTCACGGTCTAAAAGCAAATGGATATCCATCATCTCAAGTGCTTTTTCTCCTTCGCAAACAATAATGGAGACTAAGGTTTTGTCTTCTGTTCGCCTGATATACTTGGCATTATTGCTATTTTCACTTTCCATTGTGGGGATCATACAGCCATCCCCAAGTAAAGCAACGAACTTCTTCAAATGGTTATCACAACATAACAAACAGACGCAACAACCACCGCAAATTATAGAACAAAAAATAGACAAGCCGCAAAAAAAGATCGTAACACAAAAAAACATACAAAAGCTAAAAGATGAGAATGCAAAGCGCATTCTTGTCATAGGGGATTTTACAGCTTCTGCTGTTGCCGATGCACTTAAGAAGTTTTTTATAAATAATAGCGATATCGTTATCATGAACAATACAATGCCAGCTTCCGGCTTAGTTCGGACGAATTATTATTCTTGGCAAAGCAATATTCCTAAACTCATTGATCAAAATAACCCCGATGTTATTATCATGATGATCGGTGCAAATGATAATCAACCAATCACAGACTCTTATAGAACAATTAACACAGATCAATCAGAATGGATGCACATCTACAAACAAAGAATTATCGAAATTGTTGAAAGTCTTCATGCCTCTAGAAAATCATGGATATGGATAAGTCAACCTGCCTTTAGAAATGACCTTTTGACACAAAAAATGAAAATTTTTAATGTGCTCTATAAACAAGAAACAGAAACAGCAGGAGGATATTTCCTCGATATCTGGAGCGGCTTTAGTGATGAGACAGGAAATTTTTCTTTTTCAGGCTATGATATTAATGGAAAAATAACCAAATTACGCACCAATAATGGCATGCATTTCACCTCTGAAGGAAAGAAAAAACTTGCCTCTTATTTAGAAAAACCATTGAAAAATATTTTAAATTTTTATGCCTTTTCTCATAAAAATCCTTACTCAACCGATCAAGCTATTCAAAAACTTATACAAGAATCAGAGAATAAAGAGCGGAGTAATATTATGCGTCAGCCTCCAATGAGCCTCGATGATATGGCACAACAAAACACTCACCTTTTAGGCAAAAGAAAGTCAAGTTTTATAAAAAAATCATGGTTTGCACCAAATGGGCATCAAAAAGATCGAGCTGATAATTTTTCTTTCCCATAATGTCTCTTTAAAAGACAAAATCTAATTTCCTTCATAAACAAAAGGTGAACAAGATAAAAAACTCTGTTTACAGAGCTATAATGAAGAGAGAATTCGTATAAATCACAACTGCATTTTTCGAATAATATGAAAACGGCATGGTATTAACCATACCGTTATATCTTATAGTCCACGTTTGTTAATCATTGCCTCTGGTAAAGGCATCCGTCCCCGAAAAGCTTTATAAAGCTCCTCTGGATCACGACTTCCCCCAGCAGAGTAAATAAAACGTTTCAACTTATCAGCAAGCTCTGAATTAAAAACATCTCCCGTTTCTTCAAAAGCCTGAAAAGCATCAGCATCAAGGACTTCCGCCCACATATAAGAATAGTAACCAGCGGCGTAACCATCACCTGAAAATATATGCGTAAAATGTGGAGGACGATGGCGCATAATAATTGTATCAGGCATTTGCAGCTTTTCTAATTCTTGGCGTTCAAATCCTGTTGGATCAGTTACCTTTTGTCCTTTATGAAAAGCCATATCTACGAGAGCTGATGAAGTAAATTCAACTGCAGCAAAGCCAGCATTAAATGTCTGTGCTGACAAAACCTTATCCATTAATGCTTGCGGCATAGGATGTCCTGTTTTTGCATGCGTAGCATAAGATTTTAATATCTCTGGTACAGTTAACCAATGTTCGTAAAGTTGAGAAGGCAGCTCAACAAAATCACGTGAAACAGATGTTCCCGATACAGATGGCCATGTGACATCAGAAAGCAAACCATGCAATGCATGCCCAAATTCGTGGAAAAGCGTACGCGCATCATCAAGTGATAAAAGAGCAACCTCCCCTTTGGGTGGTTTAGCAAAATTACAAACATTGTAGATAATAGGCTTTTGTCCGCCATCCAATTTATATTGTGATTGCAAACTACTCATCCACGCACCGGACCGTTTTGAAGAACGTGCAAAATAATCACCAATGAAATGCCCAAGTAGACTTCCATCAGACTTTTTTACTTCCCACAAACGTGCATCAGGATGCCAAAGTGCAACAGCATTTTTTTCTTCAAACGTAATGCCAAAGAGTTTTTCTGCTACCCCAAAAGCCGCTTTAATCATACGATCAAGCTGAAAATAATATTTAATTTCAGCGCTATCGAAAGAAAGTTTTTCAGTGCGAAGTTTTTCAGTATAATAACGCCAATCCCAAGCAGCTAAAGATTCATTGCTGCCCTGATTGTTGGCAAAATTTTGTAATTCAATTTGCTCAGTAGAAGCCTTCGCTCTTGCACGCTCCCATACAGGCATAAGCAAATCCATAACGGAATCAACACTTTTAGCCATGGTATTATCGAGTTTCAAATCTGCAAAAGATTTATATCCTAATAATTTCGCCTGCTCATCTCGAAGCGCAACAATCTCTACAATAATTGTTTTATTATCATTCTTGTTATTATTTTCACCACGTTTAGCCCAAGCTTGGAATGCAACCTCACGCAAATCACGACGATCAGAGAATTTTAAAAAAGGTTCAACAATCGAACGTGCTAGTGTTAATGCATACGCTTCTTCATTACCTCTTTCACACGCAATTTCCTTCATTGAATCAATGAGATCTTGCGGTAAACCAGATAAGTCGGTCTGTTTTAAAAACAGAATCCATTCAGCTTCATCATTTAAGACATTTTGTCCAAAAGTAGCATTTAAAAAAGCAAGTCTTTCATTAATTTCCAAAAGCCGTTTCTTAGCTTTTTCATCGAGTTTTGCCCCATGACAAACGAACTTTTTCCACCATAATTCAAGAACACGTGTTGTTTCACTCTCAAATATGCCCAGCTGCGACTGTTTATAAAGCACATCTATTTTTGCAAATATCCGTGCATCCATCATCATTTTTGAAGAATAACGAGAAAGTTTTACAACGAACTCTTGCTCTAGCTGTTGAATTAATACATTCGTATGAGCACTGGTGCGCAAGAAAAATATTGAACAAACACGATCAAGCGCTTTGCCACAAAGCTCAAAAGGCTGCAAAAAACTCTCAAGCGTTGGTGGTTCTTGCACCATCGCAATCGCCTCTAGTTCTTCTTCGGCTTCTTGAAGAGCCTGTTCAAAAGCGGGTTTAAAATCTTCATCACTGATAGAAGAAAAATCAGGAAGACCTGAAAATCCCTTCCAGTCCAGCACTGCTGCTTTTGTCATAATACTTTATGTCTCCATTATAAATTTAAGCTGTAACGATTATCTTTACGACACAAATTGATAATATACTAAAACTATTTCGTGAGTTTCAAAACGACCTTTCCAAACGCTATTGAATAAAAAAATCTAGAAATCGTAAAATTCTTTCATTTCAAACCATATTATATTGGAGAAATAAAGATTATTCGTTCGCACATCACAATACAATTGCATATTAATAAAAACACTTGAAGAAAGGCATAATCTCCACTCTTTAGAAAATATTGCTGTAGATCCTTTTGAAAATCGCAAAACTGCATCAAAGAAATGATGGTAAAAATCAGAACTGATTTTTACATTTACGCTTTTATATTATTCTCAAATTAAACTGTATTCTTGTTTTATTGATTCAGAAACTTGTTTATAACCTATAATTTACCATTGACTTTACTTCAAATATTAACAATTGGGAATATAGCTGGGGAGTTTTTTAAATCTTCCATAAACTTTTGTTTTTATCTCATCTATTATCTAGATTTACAACTCTCCAACTCTTCAGGAGGTACTTTATCATGACTGAAATTAAAACGACCTTCGACTTCAAAAATTTTTCTCCTGAAGCTCTCGCTGAAAAGTTAAAAAATCAGCATTTTGCAGACTCTATTGATATCATCAATGACCTCGATATCATGGAACGTGTAACCATTCTTAGTCTTCTGCCTCTTGATTATGTTATCGAACTTTTTGATAAACCAGAGCTTGAGCAACCTGCTTCCATCCTAGAACTTCTCCCTATAAATCGTGCAGTTGAAATTCTTGATGGCATGTCTGCCGATGCTGCTGCGGACGTCTTTCAAGAAATGGATAAAGAAACCCGCACACGACTTTATGCCTTGCTTAAACCCTTAACGCGCGCTGAACTTAAAAAACTCACCAGTTATCCTGATCATACAGCAGGGGCACTGATGACAACAGAGTTTATAGCCGTTCCTTCAAACTGGACTATACAAAAAACGTTGGATCACATTCGTGAGGTCGAGCGAACACGTGAAACCGTTTATACCAGCTATGTAATTGACCCTAAAACAGGTATTCTTCTCAAAGCTGTTTCACTGCGTAACCTTATTCTTGCCTCACCTGATGAACAAATTCTTAATGTCCCTACCCATGACTCGCCCATTACAATATCGCCCTTCACACATCATGAAGATATCGCACGCCTTTTCCAGCGCCATGATCTTCTCTCTGTGCCTGTAGTTGATGAAAGTAACCATGTCATTGGCATTGTAACCGTCGATGACGTGCTTGATACTATGGTTGATGAGATGAATGAAGATGCCTATAAATTTGGGGGTATGGAAGCGCTTAATAAGCCCTATATGCAAATTAAATTTCCTGAAATGATGAAAAAACGTGGCGGATGGCTCGCTTTACTCTTTGTCGGTGAAATGCTGACAGCAAGTGCTATGCAACATTTCGAAACAGAACTCGAAAAAGCGATTATTCTTACACTGTTCATACCTCTCATTATGAGCTCAGGAGGAAATTCCGGCTCACAGGCTACATCCCTTATTATCCGTGCATTGGCTTTACGTGAACTCACGTTGAAAGACTGGTGGAAAGTGTTCATTCGTGAAATTCCAACAGGACTATCTCTTGGTCTCTTACTCGGAATTATTGGCATTACGCGCATTGCTCTTTGGCAACAATTCGGTATCTACGACTATGGGCAACATTGGATTGCTGTTTCGACAACAGTAGGTACAGCTTTAGTCGGAATCGTTACCTTTGGTTCTCTTTCTGGATCTATGCTGCCTTTTATTCTTAAAGGTTTAAAATTTGATCCAGCAAGTGCTTCTGCTCCTTTTGTGGCAACTTTAGTAGATGTCATGGGCATTATAATCTATTTCTCTGTAGCTTCCATCATTTTGTCAGGAACTCTTCTTTAAACATGTAAAGTAGAAACTCTTTCTTCTGGAAAGACTTTGTCATGTAACCTAAGATCTTTCCAGAAGAGAATAAGCTCCATTAATTTATTTTCTAGCGCACCGCTCCATAAACAATTTATTATTTTTATTGAATAACAGCTCCGAATATCGTGAATTTGCCTCATCATAAAGCTTCTCATATTAAATCAATTAAAGTCATCTTCTTGCCAGTCACAAACGGGATTGGTGTATAGCTAAAAACTATTCAAGAAAAAAATTAAATACTCCTTATATCCTCTCTCTCGTATCAAAAACTGTTGCAATATTGACAGCTGAGAAAGAATAATAATGATATGCTCTATAGGCTTTATATTTCTTCACAAAGGTGTTGATAGGTATACTATTCACGTATATTACATCATTTATGAGCCCTATCATGGAATGGATTTAGTGTACGTTCAGAAAACTCTCTTAAGTACATGAATATGCAACAACAAGTGTATTCTGTTTGAAGCGTTCTGTTTGGCATGAAAAGCATACTCCTATTAGAGAATGCGATTAACAAAAGTGTGAGGTAATGCACTATCTCCATGGCTTAGAAGATATTGCTTAGATGCTTTTGAAAGCATAAGTTTGGCTTAACGGCAAAGATAAGAATTTTCTTTTGATGCCTTCATCTTCTTTCTAAAAAAGACTGTATTCCGGTTTCATAAATAAATAAATAAAACAGATATAATTCTTGCCCCAATCTGTCATACAAAAGCTAGAACTTCTTATAAAATGCTTAATCGTCTCAATATTTACCTCAAATACACGGTTGCATTAGATCTGGATTTTGATTGACAAGTTATAGAATAAGAAAAAGCTGTGTTAGAATAAAAATATCGTACAGTTGTAATAAATTGGCTATGAATTAAGAGATATTCCGGATTTTTATCAATCTCTTTGCAAAAAAACAACAATAATACGGCTAGCTTTATACTTACTTACTCTTACAAGAGCTCATATAAATTCCTTACATCATATTGATAAAAATCAAGTTGACGGTGATTTTTGGGATAATTCTTAGCTCAAGAATAGAACATACGTACTATAAAAATCCTTTTACGAAGCTCCAGCAATTGAAGCTTAATAGAGCCTTAAAGACTTGGATAAATAGTTTTGCCATAAAAATATTGCCTCCATCTTCCAAAATTATAAAAAAACATGTAAAAGGTTTTTTAATAGTCAGGCAAAGAATGTAAAGACTTTGCCTCAAATGAAATTTCATTAAACGAAAAGAAGAAAATTTATGCAATTGCGTAACATTGCCATCATTGCCCACGTTGACCATGGGAAAACAACGCTTGTAGACGGACTTCTCAAGCAATCAGGAAACTTCCGTGATAATCAGCGTACAAGCGAACGTATGATGGATTCAAACGATATTGAAAAAGAACGTGGAATTACAATCCTAGCGAAAGTGACATCTGTTGTTTGGAAAGATACTCGAATTAATATTGTTGATACACCAGGACACGCCGACTTTGGCGGAGAAGTTGAACGTATCCTAAATATGGTTGATGGAGCCATTGTACTTGTTGATGCTGCTGAAGGACCAATGCCACAAACAAAATTTGTCGTTGGCAAAGCATTGAAAGTGGGTTTGCGCCCTATTGTTGCTATTAATAAAATTGACCGACCGGATGCACGCGTTGATGAAGTCATTAATGAGGTTTTTGACCTTTTTGCTGCTCTTGACGCAACCGATGAACAGCTTGATTTTCCTATTCTTTATGGATCTGGACGCGATGGATGGATGGCTGAAGCCCCCGAGGGACCAAAAGATCATGGATTAGGTCCTTTATTTGATCTTGTGACACAGCATGTCCCTTCTCCTAGTGTAGCAGAAGGACCGTTCCGCATGATTGGAACTATTCTTGAAGCGGATCCGTTTTTGGGACGAATTATTACAGGGCGGATTCATTCTGGCTCTCTAAAACCCAATCAAAGTGTCAAGGTTCTTGGACAAGATGGAAAACTTTTAGAAACTGGGCGTATTTCAAAAATTTTAGCATTTCGTGGCTTAGAACGGCAACCCATTGAAGAAGGAAGTGCTGGTGATATTGTTGCGATTGCAGGCCTACAAAAAGGTACCGTAGCTGATACTTTCTGTGATCCTGCTGTTAATGAACCCCTTACTGCCCAACCAATTGATCCTCCTACTGTTACTATGAGTTTTCTCGTCAACGATAGTCCCCTTGCTGGAACTGAAGGCGATAAAGTAACAAGTCGTGTCATTCGTGACCGATTGTTAAAAGAAGCAGAAGGCAATGTCGCTCTTAAAATTGAAGAATCAGCCGATAAAGATTCTTTCTACGTTTCAGGGCGAGGAGAATTACAGCTTGCAGTTCTCATTGAAAATATGCGCCGTGAAGGATTTGAGCTTAGTGTTTCACGCCCACGTGTTGTTATGCAAAAAGATGAAAATGGAATAACTCTTGAGCCAATCGAAGAAGTTGTTATCGATGTTGATGAAGAATATTCCGGTACTGTTGTACAAAAAATGTCTGAACGTAAGGGAGAAATGGTGGAATTACGCCCTTCTGGAGGTAATCGTGTCCGCCTTGTCTTTTATGCACCAACCCGAGGACTCATTGGTTATCAATCTGAACTTTTAACGGACACACGTGGTACAGCAATTATGAATCGCCTTTTCCATGCTTATGAACCTTATAAAGGAGACATTGCTGGTCGTGTTAATGGTGTTATGATTTCAAATGACAACGGTGAATCTGTCGCTTATGCTCTTTTTAATCTTGAAGATCGTGGACCTATGATCATCGATGCGGGTGTGAAAGTCTATCAAGGTATGATTATTGGCATCCACTCACGAGATAATGACTTAGAAGTTAATGTGTTAAAAGGAAAAAAACTCACCAATATGCGCGCTTCCGGAAAAGATGAAGCCGTAAAGCTAACGCCTCCCATTAAAATGACATTAGAACGTGCCTTATCGTGGATACAAGATGATGAGCTTGTGGAAGTAACCCCTAAAAATATTCGTCTCCGCAAACTCTATCTTGATCCTAATGAACGTAAACGTTTTGAAAAAACACGTGCATCAATTTCAAGTTAATTTCATAATCTCTTTGGTAAAATATTTAATTGTATTGAGCCTCACTATATCCCAGAAAGGATGTCTCTATGAATATTAAGGAAATACCCGTAGGCAAAAATCCACCAGAAGATATTAACGTTATTGTGGAAGTCTCCCTTGGTGGTGAACCAATAAAATATGAGATGGATAAAAAGTCGGGCGCATTATTTGTTGACCGTTTTCTTCATACATCAATGGTTTATCCTGGAAATTACGGTTTTGTCCCTCATACGCTTTCAGATGACGGTGATCCTATTGATGTCCTTATCTGTAATACCCGTCCACTTATGCCTGGTTGTGTTATCAATGTTCGCCCCATCGGAGCTCTGATGATGGAAGATGATGGTGGTAAAGATGAAAAAATTATTGCCATTCCCACTCCAAAATTAACAAAACGCTATATCAATATTCATGACTATACAGATCTACCCGAGATTACTCTCAAACAAATTGAACATTTCTTCAAGCATTACAAAGATCTGGAACCTGGAAAATGGGCTAAAATTGAAGGATGGCGTGATAAAAACTTTGCTTATGAATTAATTAAGCAAGCTGTTGAGCGCAATAAAAAAATATAACGATTTTAATAAAATAAAGCCTGTTTTTATAATAGGCTTTATTATTTATTTTTTCTACGAGATGCAATCTCTAAAGGATTGCCATATCTGCTTTAACTCTTCTAAATGTGTTGAAAAGTAAAGTTGTTTGTAGCGAGATATTGCGCCATTTTTCAGAGAAATAGAAGAAGACGGTATTCTCCACTGCTTCGCAAGAAATTTAATGAGAGCTTTATTCGCTTTTCCATCTTCAGGAACAGCACGAAGGCGTATAACCAGATATTGTTTTTCACCATCTCTACATTCAACCCCTATTATTTTGTCAACAGATGATTTGGGAATGAGATATACAAACAAAATCAAGTTATTTTTATCAACTTGATAAAACATGTATTCGCCTCAAATAATATTTCTATAAATACATGTTTGCGTAAACGCGCCACATGAAATTACGAATAAAATAAATAATAATGAACACTACAATAGGTGAAATATCAATTGTTCCAAAATTTGGTAAAATTTGCCGGATACGGCTTAGAACAGGATTTGTAAGACGATTTAGAAAGCTTCCTATCAAAACAACAAAGCGATTGCGCGAATTTATAATATTAAAGACATAAAGCCAAGAAAAAATAACACTAGCGATTAAAATATCAATATAAATATCAAAAATCAAATCAATCGTCCGAAGCAATGCATAAATCATGCGTGATCCCTTTCAATCAAGGAAACAGAAGAGCGTATAGAAAACCTTCATTAAAGCAGGTTTGTGTATCAAAAAATGGTTTTATACTTCAATACTCTTTTTTCTTGAATAAAAACCAGACATCTAAATTCTTCATCTCTCTATTTAATGACGATGCAGCTAGAAAACAAATATCAAAATTAAAAATAGCACATGAAAATAGAAGAAACAGCAAAAAATCTGAATATCCCTTATAGGATTAATCTTAAATCTCATCGTTTTAATTATTAATATATAAAAAACAAACAAAATAAAAACGGCCTTTTAAAGGCCGCTTTTATTTTTAAAATTATTTCTGCAAAGCAGTCAAACGGTTAAGAGCACTGCTAAAACCATTGAGCTGAACAAATAAATCATTCAAAGCTGGTTCACCTGCAGCAGCAATTGTCATTGCCAACTTTAACTGTTTTCCAGAACGTAAAGCTGCTACGTGATTTTTGTCAAAAACGACAGGAACCATGCAACCTGCTGGTACACAAGTCCGAATACCAGTTTCGATAACAGCTTTTCCCTCATCAACTTGTAAACGAACAGGCTTAGAGACCAAAATACCAAAAGGAACTGTTAAATTACCAGATACAACACCCTCAGCATCGAGAGTAAGGCCCATAGCCACAACAACACGCCCCTGCTCATTCACTTCTTGACGGTGCATAAAACAAATTCTTTTCCCTTCTTGTATACCACAGTTAATAGTCCATAAACCGTAGGTTTCAGTCAAAGAAGAAGCTCCATTTGGCAATGTCGCTGCCGCATCTTTTGATGCAGGAGGCTTTGAACTTGTTGCAAATGCAACAGATGAAATACTCAAGAGAGTAAAAACTATAAGTAAATTAAATAACTTTTTCATTTTATATTCCTGTTCTTTACATAAAAGAGAAACATGTTTATTATTTATTATAATATAAAGCATCTTAATAAAAAAAGCTTTCTCATCATCATATAGCTTTTATAATGGTCTAAGGCTACCTCGAAATTCGCTGACCACTTTCGTATAAACGTGCTTTTTAAAAGAAACAGCAATCAACGGAAGGGTTTCTAGATCGATCCATTTCCATTGATCGAATTCCGCTTTATTGCCATCTGGTGGCGGGTTAATCGCAATTTCAGAAAGCTTTCCCGTAAACTGGAAAGCAAACCACTTTTGTATTTGCCCACGATACTTATTGCTTAATGTGCACCCAATAAGTTCTTGTGGAAAATCATAGTGGAACCAATTTTGTGCTTCTTTAATTAACTTTACAGATCGAATACCCGTTTCTTCATAAAGTTCACGATATGCTGCATCCAATGGTTTTTCATCTTCATCAATCCCTCCTTGAGGAAGCTGCCAACGATGAGATATGTCAATATCTGCATGAATGGGCGCCATTAAACGACGCCCAACCCAAACTTTACCCTCATGATTAAAGACTACAATCCCAACACATTTGCGATATGGAAGAATCTTCAAATTAATACCTGCATCCATTTAATATTCCTCAAAATCGCAAGCTATAGATATCATTTCTCACTTTAACACATCCTTATTGGGATCTGGTGGAAATGCTGCATTTGCCATTTCACCTCGTAACAGCTTATAGGCCTCATTCAATTGAATATCATCTTTAGGGTCTTTCGGAACAAAAGCAGCTGAACCAGATCCTTTATTACTCTCTCGTTTTCCTTTGATATGTCCTTTTAATGCAGACTCACCAACTTTTACATCATAACCCTTATATTTTTCAGGGAGTGGTTGCTCTACAATAATATCAGGCGTAATCCCTGTCCCTTGAATAGAAGTGCCAGATGGCGTGTAATAAAGTGCTGTTGTTAAGCGTAAAGCTCCATTTTCACCCAAAGGAATAATTGTTTGAACAGATCCTTTACCAAAAGACTGCGTCCCTAAAATTGTTGCACGACGATGATCTTGTAATGCACCAGCAACAATTTCAGAAGCACTTGCCGAACCACCATTAATAAGGACAATGAGCGGTTTTCCACTGATGACATCACCTGGCTTCGCATCAAATCTTGTCACATCACTCTTTTTGCGCCCACGAGTCGACACAATTTCACCTTTATTGAGAAAAGCACTCGAAACACTAACAGCTTGATCTAAAAGCCCACCCGGATTAAGCCGCAAATCAAGGACGTAACCTTTTAGCTTATCTTCAGGAATTTTAGATTGGATATCTTTAATTGCCGCCAGAAGATTATTCAATGTCTGCTCAGAAAACTGGATAACTCTTAAATATCCAATGTCACCCTCAACCCGATATTTCACCGCTTTTACTTTGATAATATCACGAACAATCTTCACTTCAAATGGCTTATCAACGCCAGAACGAATAATTGTTAAGGTAATTGGTGTTCCAGGAGCACCTCGCATCTTATTAACAGCTTCATTCAATGTTTGACCATTCGTTTGTACATCATCAATTTTTGAAATAAGGTCTCCTGCTAGAATACCTGCTTTTGAAGCGGGAGTATCATCCATTGGTGAAACAACTTTAATTAAGTTTTTTTCCATAGTGACCTCAATACCAAGACCTCCGAACTCTCCTTTCGTAGAATCCCGCATATCCTTGGCTTCTTCAGCATTCAAATAAGATGAATGAGGGTCCAGTGATGTGAGCATGCCATTGATAGCATTTTCAATAAGCTTTTTATCATCTGGAACTGTAACGTATTGCATACGCACGCGCTCAAAAACATCGCCAAATATAGCTAGCTTTTTATATGCATTATCTTCATTATTTGCAGCAACAGACTGCACCATAATCATTGAACAGGCGCCGAGCAATACCCCAGCGACCAAAAGAATAACTTTACGAATCATTTTGGCTCCTTCTTATTTTTTCAGTCTGCCACCAAGGAGTTGGATTTACAGGTTTTCCCTGCTTTCTAAACTCAATGTAAAGCATTGGAGAAGTTTTTCCTATATCCAATGCAACACTGTTTGAAATAAATTGCATCTCCATTATACCCAGAGGCTCACCTGAAAGAACAAACTGCCCCTGTTTTACATTAATTCTCGACATTCCAGTAAGAATGATATGATAACCATTTCCAACATTGAGAATAATTAACTGTCCGTAAGAACGAAATGGCCCAGCAAAAGCAACAAAAGCATCCACAGGTGATATAACAACAGCTCCTGACTCTGTTTCTATCGTTTCACCAAAGCGCGTAATCTGCGAATTCTTGTTAGAGTGATGTATTCTTTTTCCTGAAACAGGAAAAAGTAAAGAACCTTTTCGGCTTTCAAAATTGGACTGTTCTAACAATTGCAAACTTTTCCGTACCTGTACTGATGCATCAGAGCTAAATTTTGACTGACGGTCGAGCTCTAAAATCAATTCTTCCAAAGACTGCGCTTTTTTAGCAAGAGCAATATTCTTTTGTTGTTGTTCTGTAAGTTCTTTTTCTGATTTTTTTTGTAGTTTATTTTTTTTGTCTAATAAAAGCTCTAGACGTTTTCGCTGCTCTGCTTGATTTTGCAGTTTTGTCTTTAATGCCGTATATTCCGTAGTAATGGAATTACTCAAATTGGTCAACTCCTTGAGTTTCTGTGTTAAATCTCGCGTTTTCTCTTGCATCTGAGGAATAACAGTACCTAATAAAACAGAACTACGTATAGAAGCCAACGCGTCCTCTGGCTGTATCATAAGAGCAGGAGGTGGATTCAATCCCATACGTTCCAAAATTGCAAGAACTTCCGCAAATTCAGCGCGACGACTTTTTAAACTTTGATAGACTTGTACCCGCTCTTCTATCATTTTTTTAAGCTTTTCTTCCCTTTTAGCAATATCATCTGCTACTGTACGTTCTTCTTTAGCCGCCTTTATGAGTGCATCACTCAAAACACGTTGATCTTTTTTTAAATGCTCAACTTGATGCGTAAGAAAAGCAACACGCTCACGCGAAAGTGAAATATTTTGGCGAATTTCTCCTAATTCTTTATGTGCTTGCGTACTCCTCATTGTATCTTCCGCATGTGATACAGAAAAGCAAAAAAACATACTCAAGAGCAAAATGACAAATATCACGCACTCCCCATATAAATATAGCGTCTTTCTATGAAGAAGCTTTTTCATTTGCCCAACCATGACACCTCATCGTATACATTAGAGATGCTTTAAATGGTGTCAGCTAAAACAATATTAATAAATATATAAATAAGTGCTAAAAATTGCACAAAAATATTAAAAACGATGATACGGATGATTATTTTCAATTGTCACAGCGCGGTAAAGTTGTTCTGTAAGAAGAATACGTGCAATTTGATGTGGCCACGTCATCAAACCAAAAGATAAAAGAAAATCAGCATGCTTCCTTATTTGTTCATTATGCCCATCAGGTCCTCCCAAAGCAATAACAACATCTCGAATGCCTTCATCACGATAACACCTCAATTTTTCAGAAAAAGAAGTTGAAGAAATCGATTCTCCACGCTCATCTAACACAATTAATCGACATTTTTCAGGTAAAAATTCAATAAGTTTTCTCCCCTCTTCCTCCATACGTTGACACGCTGTTTGAGCACGACTTTCTGGTATCTCTTGTAACTTTTTTAAATGAAAGCCTACAACTCCAGAAACTTTAGAAAAACGATCCAAATAATGCTGAACTAATTTTTGCTCCGCCCCACTTTTCATACGACCAACCGCAAAAATAGAAATTTGCATTTTAATGATCTCCGAAGAAACGCAAAGCTGTATCGTTTAAATCCGGAGTCATCCATATTTTTTCTAAATTATAAAAAAGACGAATTTCTGGACGAAAAAGATGAGTGATAATATCACCTGTATCAATCAATACCCAGTCACCTCCAGCAAGCCCTTCTACACGCGCAAGCCCCTGCCCACTATCTTTCCAAGTATGTAATAAATGATCAGCAACAGAAGATACATGACGCTGCGAATTTGCTGAAGCTATGACCATATAATCAGCCAAAGATGACTTTCCTCGAATATCAATAGTAACAATATCTTCTGCTTTTGTATCTTCTAAACTCTTGAGAATAACTTCAAGACTCTCACTAACAGAAAAAACTTTTTTTTCTTTTGAAAGCATACTATCGCAAGAGTGTTTGTGTGCAATGTTTTTCAGATCAATATCCTTTCTTATCGTTGTGGAATCTAAAAAAGAGATTTCTCTAAAGAGAAGCAGAATCTTATGAAATGTTCAAGAAAAATCATTCTTTTTCAAACGCAGGTTTGTTGAAGATTGAAAAGATAAAGGTCCATGCAAATAAGTCCAAACTGGTGGCTTTATAAAAGGTAATCGCTTACTTTCTCTCTCATCCAAACGAAAACGACGATAAATATGTGCCATAGGAGAAGAAAGTGCTGACCGATTGCCTAAAGGACGATCAATAATCGCAATAGGAAGCATAGAAACGATATCATGCCATCGATACCAATGATGTATCGTCGTAAAACTATCTGCCCCCATAATCCATACGAAATTTACGTCACTATAATGGGTAAGAATATGAAAAATTGTATCTACTGATACTTTACTCCCTATAGCCTGTTCAAAACCTGTTAAGCGAATTTTCGGGTGGTCAATAAGTTTAAAACTTAATTGCATTCTCTCCTCTAAAGAGAGCAACTGTGTACAATCCTTTAAAGGATTTCCTGGAGTGATCATCCACCATAACTGATCAAGATGCAAACGCCGAATGGCAATTTTTGCAACAAGAAGATGCCCCGCATGCGGTGGATTAAAGGAACCACCAAAAAGACCCACAACATTGGATCTTTCAACATGTGGCATACAATTTTTCCATGGAAAAAATGGTGTTCTCAAGCTCTAACCTGACCATTTCCTTTAACATGATATTGAAATGAAGTTAGCTGTTCAACACCTATCGGGCCACGTGCATGCATTTTTCCTGTTGCGATACCAATTTCCATTCCAAAACCAAATTCACCTCCATCAGCAAATTGTGTGGACGCATTGTGCAGCAAAATAGCTGAATCTAAATGATTAAAAAATTTCTTTACCACTTCCAAATCCTCAGCAATAATCGATTCCGTATGTCCTGATGAATAACGCTTGATATGAGAAATGGCTCCCTCAACACCCTCAACCGTTTTAACAGAAAGAATAGCATCAAGATATTCATGCGACCAATCTTCTTCAGAAGCTAATTTGACATCTGGCATAAGAAAAACAATATCTTCTGTGGCACGAATTTCACACCCCTTTTCCTGTAAAGCAGTTAAAACAGGAAGAAATTTTTTTAATGCTTGGCTGTCAATGAGAACTGTCTCAACAGCACCGCATATCCCTGTCCGCCGCAACTTTGCATTTAAAATAATATTGCGTGCCATATCTAAATTTGCCGATTTATCAATATAAATATGACAAAGTCCCTCCAGATGAGCAAAAATTGGAACACGTGCATCAGACTGAACACGGGCAACAAGGCTCTTTCCACCACGTGGTACGATCACATCAATCGCTCCATCCAATCCTTTGAGCATTTCCCCAACGGCAGCGCGATCTGTCGTTCCAACCATTTGGATAGCATCTTTAGGTAAACCAGAGCGTTCTAAACCTTGTACCAAAGCTAAATGAAGGGCATGAGAAGAATGAAAGCTATCCGAACCCCCGCGCAAAATCGCAGCATTACCTGCTTTTAAGCACAAAGAACTCGCATCAACTGTAACATTTGGACGACTTTCATAAATAATACCAATCACACCAAGAGGTGTTCGTACACGACTTATATGAAGCCCATTTGGACGTTTCCACGCACTCATGACCTGTCCAACAGGATCAGATAAACGAGCAACTTGGCGAACACTGTCTATCATTGCACGTAAACGCAAGTCATCTAATTTTAGCCGATCAATCATTGCAGCTTTCAAATTATTCTGAGCAGCATTCTCTAAATCTTGACAATTCGCTCGTAAAATTTCATCTGATTGAGCCTCTAGACTTAAAGCGATCATTTCCAATGCATTATTCTTTTGCTCAGAAGAAGCAACAGCCAACGCTGCAGCGGCATAACGTGCTTTTTGTCCCATATCTTTCATTTGTTCTTCTAAAGTCATCGTATCATCCACTCTGCCAAAACAATAAAAACAAAAGTAACTTTTTTAAACAGAATTGGTCAAGCAACGTAAAATCATATCATTACGATGCACCATAGCAGAGCGCGCCTCATACCCAAGAATAGATTCAATTTCTTCGCTTTTACATCCTATAATGCGTACAGCCTCATCTTTGCCATAGCTTACAAGTCCACGCGCAATCTCAACCCCATTTGTATCAACAATTGCAACCGTATCCCCACGATGGAAATTTCCCTCAACGGCAATAACCCCTGCAGCTAATAATGATTTTCCTGATTCAAGAGCCTTAATGGCTCCTTGATCAATCGTCAAAACACCAGATGGATCTAAATGACCAGAAATCCATGTTTTCCAAGCACTAACAGATTTCTCACCAGCCGCAAAAAAACTCTTGCGTTCACCTTTGTCAATTGCAGCAAGAGGATTCATACGCTTGCCTGAGGTAATAATCATCGCCGTTCCAGCAGCATTAGCTATCTTTCCAGCATCAAGCTTGGTCTTCATTCCTCCCCGTGAAAACTCTGAAACAGCAACATCTGCCATTTTTTCGATATCATGCGTAATGGATGCAACAAAAGGTATAAATTCAGCCGTTGGATCACTATGGGGAGACTTTGTATAAAGACCATCAATATCAGATAAAAGTATTAAAAGATCTGCCCCCATCATTGTTGCCACACGTGCAGCTAAACGATCATTATCACCATAACGAATTTCATTTGTCGCAACAGTATCATTCTCATTAATAACAGGTACTGCTCTAAAACGTAAAAGCACATTAATCGTCGCACGTGCATTGAGATAACGCCTTCGCTCTTCTGTATCAAATAAAGTGAGCAAAATTTGGCCTGTTTTGAGCCCATGTTGAGCAAGGGCATCACCATAGGTTTTTGCTAACTCAATTTGCCCCAAAGCAGCACATGCCTGACTTTCTTCCAATTTCAAAGCCCCTTTAGGAAGCTGTAGCAATGTCCTTCCTAAAGCAATAGCGCCTGAAGACACCAACAATATCTCTACGCCTTTTTTGTGCAATTCAACAACATCACTGATTAAGCTTTTAAGCCATTCAACCCGTAAACCTGTCTGAGGATCAACCAAAAGGGCAGATCCAATCTTGACCACAATACGTTTATAGTGTGTAAGTTTTTGCGATCCAAAAGCCATCTCAATCAACCTTGCTATCCCCACTAATCTCCTCTTTGCGTGACATTTCAATAATATGTGCACCAGCACGCAGCACATTTTCTAAACCTTCGCGGCTAACCGCAGAAAACATCATAACAGGTTGATCCGCTGCTCTTTGCAAAGCTTCCTGTTTCATTTTACGCTCTTCAATTGTCAGAGTATCTATCTGGCTTAAAGCGACAATTTCAATCTTATCACTTAGATTATTTCCATATGCCTCAAGTTCATGACGCACAATTTGATATGCTTTTGCTACATCTTCTTCTTGAGAAGAAATTAGATGAAGCAGTACGCGACAACGTTCCACATGTCCTAAAAAACGATCTCCAATTCCCACACCTTCATGCGCTCCTTCAATTAATCCTGGAATATCAGCCAAAACAAATTCACGACCATCAATACGTACAACACCAAGATGAGGATGTAGAGTGGTAAAAGGATAATCTGCAACTTTTGGTTTTGCAGCCGTTACAGAAGCTAAAAAAGTTGATTTTCCAGCATTAGGTAAACCAACAAGCCCAGCATCAGCAATTAACTTCAAACGAAGCCATACTGCACGCTCTTCTCCAGCCAAACCTGGATTTGCACGACGCGGTGCCCGATTTGTCGATGTTGTAAAATGAAGATTCCCAAAACCGCCATTCCCTCCTTTTGCAAGACGATAGCGCTGTCCCACTTCTGTTAAATCACAGATTAACGTTGTATTATCTTCTTCAAAAATTTGCGTCCCAACCGGAACTTTAAGGATGACATCATCACCCTTTTCACCCGTCATATTACGACCCTTGCCATGCCCCCCTGTTTTTGCTTTAAAATGCTGTTGGTAGCGATAATCAATCAGCGTGTTAAGCCCATCAACAACAAGAGCCCAAACATCACCACCCCGTCCTCCATTCCCCCCATCAGGTCCCCCAAATTCTATGAATTTTTCACGACGAAATGATACTGCTCCAGAACCTCCGTTACCAGAACGAATATAAACCTTAGCTTGATCAAGAAATTTCATTGGAAGCACTCTCTGAGGAATCAATCTCTCTACCTCTATAGGCAATACATTAGTTTTACCAGTTTTTCATCATTGATAACAAAAAAACTGTCAATATCGCCAATAACTCTTTGAGAAAAAAATCATCACATCTAAATAGGTTAAGTGAAGTTAAGTCTTCTTAAAAGAAGGCGCTATTCTTGTATTTTTGTTTTTCCCTTAAATTCAAGTGCTAGAAGATAAAGCTCTACTGATTCTGATCGGCTTGCGGGTGGTTTAACATGATAAACTTTTTTAAAATGCTGTTTCAATATCGTGAGAAGAGTGTTTTCTGCTCCTCCTTGAAAAGCCTTTGCTAAAAAATGTCCCCCAGGCTTAAGAACCGAAAGAGCAAAATCAGCCGCAACTTCACATAAATAAATCGTTCTTAAATGATCCGTCTGACGATGACCTGTTGTTGGTGCTGCCATATCAGAAAGAACCACATCCGGTTTGGTCCCTAAAGTTTCAATTAATTTCTGCGGTGCATCTGTATGCAAAAAATCCATTTCCAACATGGCAACTCTAGGCAATGGATCAACATGTAAATAATCAATACCAACAACGCTAGGATCTTCATCACTTGACCCTACTATACGCTCAGCCACCTGACACCAGCCCCCAGGTGCTGCTCCTAGATCAATAACCTTTTGACCTTTTTTCAAAAACCTATAACGCTCATTAATTTCAATGAGTTTATAAGCCGCACGCGAACGATAACCATCTACTTTTGATTGATGAACATAAGGATCATTCAGATGCCTCTCTAACCATCGTCGTGATGAAGCTTTAATGGTTCCTGCTTTCTTTTTTACGCGCTGATATAATTCATGTGACCCTGAACCTCCATAGCCACCTCTCGGTGTTTTTGTTGTTTTTTTCATCGTTATTCATTGTCTCCATATTTAATTCTCTAACGCTTGGAACCTCTGCTCTTTCTATGACGACACCATACCCCATCGCGTAACATCAGATCTATCAAAATTCCTTCCCTTAATCCACGATCAGCAACTCTTAAACGCTGGCTTGGCCAAACTTCCCGAATAACATCTAAAATTGCACAACCAGCTAAAACTAAATCTGCTCTCTCGCGCCCAATAAAAGGACTTATGACACGTTTTTCTATATCCCATGATAATAGGCGTTGTGTCATAAGTGTAATGTCTGCATCATTCATCCAAATGCCATCCACTTTTTTCCTATCATAACGCTCTAAATTAAGATACATTCCTGCTAAAGTCGTAACCGTACCAGAAGTTCCCAAAAGATGAAACTTCGAACCTTGCGCTAACTCTCCTAATTTATGACGATCTGAAAAATTATTTAACAACCCTCGCACATAGCTTTTCATTTTTTCAAAATCGTCTAAGCTAATATCATTCCCTCCAAAACGTTCAGCAAGCGTAACAACACCAACGGGAAGAGAAGTCCAAGCGATAATTTGTCTCGCTAAACGAAAAGAACGCTTTTGAGAAACATCAAGTAGCACAATTTCTGATGATCCTCCTCCAATATCAAAAAGCACAATTGCGTCAGTATTTGGTTCAACAAGTGTACTACACCCTGTAACAGCAAAACGCGCTTCTGTTTGCCGATCAACAATTTCCAATTCAAGACCTGTCTCCTCCAAAACACGCTGAATAAAATGTCTACCATTTTCTGCAGAACGACAAGCTTCTGTTGCAATCAAGCGATAACACTTAATATGCCTTTGTTTTAGCTTTAAATGACAAATCTTTAATGCTTCAATCGCACGATCCATAGCTTGTGTATTAAGAAAACCGTTATTTATTAAACCTTCTCCCAATCGTACAATACGAGAAAAAGCATCAACAACACGAAAATATCCAGGTTTACTGGGAGATGCGATAAGAAGACGACAATTATTCGTTCCGAGATCGAGTGCCGCATAAAGAGGTGGAGATTTTACTGGAGGGAACCGTCGAAGAAAAGGCGCTTTGAGTTTTTTTGTTTTTTGAGCACCTATCATTATCTGACTATGAAACTCAAAAGCTGTCTCAGATTGAACAAAAGCCTGTTTCTGTTCATAATGTTTTTTTCTCTGTTGTCTCTTTATATCAACAAAGACAGAGTATGCCTCTGTTCGTGACAATGCAGAACGATTATTTGTATTACTACCGCCCTGATCATACAACTGATCTGCTTTGGTATCGTATATTTCTCCTCGCTTTAACTCTTTTGAACCATAATTTAACGGGGTCATTTCTTTTATCCCTTGAGCGTTCCCCCCAATAAATAAACGCGAAAACTCTTCTGCTCATTCCTAAATAAAGCAATAATGCAGCATCAAATGATAAATACAAAAAATCATTCTTTCTTTGCCTATCATTAAAATTTTCTACACTAGCATCATTCAGATTTTTGTATAATCTTTTGATTGTTTCCGTAAAATCATGCTTCTCTTTATGTACTTAAAACTATAAATTAATCGTTTACGTTCGCATCAATTTTTATAAATTTTGCTCTTTTCTTTATACCATTTACACGGAGCACACCTCTATTATAACAATACTATTTGCTGACTCTTAAGGTCACAACAACCTATACATTAGTACGGTTTATAAAAAAATTTTTCTTTTTTCAATCTCGTTATCCACACACGAGCCTCGTTTGTTGTATACAATGAAATGGCTTTGATTATGCTGGAATAAAAGTTCCGTAGTACTACAAAATGCAATTACAATAGCTGTTATTTTGTGAATACCAATTAAAACTATCGTTCAAAAAATTCTCTAGGATTATAAATTTATCTAAAAAATATTAATGCTTAATCAGATCGCTCTAAAAATCCATTTAAAGCTTTAAAAAAGAATTTAGCCTACTTATTATTGTAAGGAAGCTATCTTTTTAATTATTTTAAATCGAGTATTGCTAATCTTTTTTACTTTTAATAACTAACGAAATCACTCTTTAAGCTTTATGGAAATTACTAACTTGAATTTCTATTACATACAAAGAACTTATTGTGACTTTATATTCATAAAACTCTCGCTCTTTCCAATAAATTACCTCTATATCATATTATATAAAAATTCTTACTTATTTGGCCTTATAATTTACACTCAAAAATATAATACAACAATTTATGAAAAATAAATCTTGTTAAAAACACTCGATGGATTCTAAGGACGTAAAGAATTAAGTGCCGCATTTAATCCTTTAAATGGTACAGTAAAAGAAAATACCTTTCCTTCTTTAATTTTATAGGAAATACGTACTTTATTGTCCTGCTCTATTTGTTTAGTCAAAACCGGCCCTACAGGCGATTGTGCCAAACAAACAGTTTCATTGCATTGCGTATAATGAATAAGAACAGGTTTTTTAACACCTTTTACAAACATTTGAATCGGAACATTTATATCAGAATTTGGCAATGTCCGAAAAAGCATCACTGCTTGACCACTTGTCGTAGACACAAGAGACCAACTAAAAATGGTATTTCCTTCTTGATCATGAACAGTCTGTGTCACATTACATATACCTTGCTTATGTTTAAGCTTTTGTTTTTCGTCACAAATCAAAGTCCAGTCATAAAACTGCATAATAATTCGACGTGTTTCACCAGGTTCTCCCTTAGGTATCGATAAGTGCGGTGGATGCACTGTATAAATATTATTGTTCTCATTAGCAAAGCTTTCGCTCTTGCCTATTAAGGCAAGAGCAAACAAAACCTTTACTAACATACTTCTCTTTTTTACAATAACAGCCATTTTTTCTATTATCATCTCAACCTCAGAGTAATTCCAGCACCTATCCCCCAGTGACCTCCAGCACTCGTAATAGATACATTCGAGCGAATATTTCCATCTTCAGATGTATAACCCGCCCCAATAGCAAATGCGGATTGACTACGCCATAAACCACTACCAAATGAAACACTTAAAGATCCTGGTATATCATAGTAACGTAAGTTTGACACCGCTAGACCAATCGCTGCAGCTTGTCTTGCCTCTTTTCGAACATCCTCAATAGCATAATTTAACGTTTCAAACTTCATATCCGTATACGAATTAGCCTCATTAACTCCATCTTTTACAATATGAGAAACTTTCTCATCCGTATACTTATTGGCATCTTCAAGAACCGTCTTCATCTGCTGTTCGGTGTAATCATGTAACTGACCCCCATTAACAGCTTCATGCGAGCCCGTTTCAATCTTTCCA
>NZ_JBHIMX010000039.1:0-4710 GCF_042194435.1 Bartonella sp. LB28NMGDW | reverse complement strand
CCCATTTATGTGGTTGGAAAGATGGTCAAGAAACGAAGCAGCAAAGATAAAGATCTTACAGAAAAAGAACAACAGCTCCTTCATGAGATGATAGAGACCTACCAAGGTTTAAAGATGATGTCACGTATCATGAAATTGATTGTCTTTATGTTCGTAATAGATTTTTCCCGTTTCGTGGATGCCGTAGATAATAGCTTTTCACACCTCAAAAAGTGACTAACAAAAAGTTGAAAAACTTTTTGTTTAAGAAAAGAAATTAATATTAATGATAATTTACACTATGTTTAACTAAGTTAAATAATGTATAATCATTAATATTCTTAAAGAGGAAATATTATGAGTGAAAAAAGTGACTTATAGCAGCTAAAGTAGATATAAATCTAAAAAGCGCATTTATGGCTATAGCTGAAATAAAACACTGTTCAGCATCTCAAATTTTACGTGATCTTATTCGTGTGTACGTTGAAAATAATAAGATACCCAATAAAGAAACGCTTGAAACTTTTCATAAAAATGATAGCAATGAAGATGTTTTTTATGCTGAAAATATTGCTGATTTGATTAAGCAATTGGATATTTGATTATGCGTTCAGTGAGTTATTCAGGAAAGTTTAAAAAGGATGTAAAATGAGCAAAAAAACGTGGAAAAGATATGCGAAAGTTCACAGAAGTTATGCAACTTCTAGTTAATAAGAAGCAATTGCTATCTATTTTAAATGATCATGCATTACAAGGAAATTAAAAGCCTCGTCGATATCTTCATATAGAATCCGATTGGTTGTTAATTTATATAGTTGACGAAGAGCACATCCATTTTGATAGGACAGGTACGCATTCAGATTTATTTAAGTAAAAAGTTGATTATGCCCTTTAAAAAACCTGATTCGCAATAATTGAGAGCCATGTCACAAAATCCTATTCCCTAACCTTTATTTACGAATCCATCATGTTAAAAATATAATAAAAACAAGATATTAAATAAGGAAAAACAAAAAGTGGTGCCCAGACGCGGCAAGCAGGGGCTTAGCAACAAGATTCAAAGTATATAAAGATGTGTAAGAGCGTATTGATGTCTATAGCTTTTTATGATTCAATAAAAAAAGTAAGCATTAAAGGAAAAATCTCAAATCAGAAATTAAAGGTGGTCTAAAAGGTGGACCAAAAAAGGTGGACGAGAGGGGACGTTAAGTGAGGGCGATTCATCGGTTATCAGCATTACTTGTAAAGTCCTCTCCACAAGGAAAATATTGTGATGGGGCAGGGCTATGGTTGAATGTTCGAAAAGACAATACACGCTCTTGGTTTTTTCGCTATACGCACCACAATAAGCGCCGTGAAATGGGACTTGGTCCTGTTACAAAACTCTCTTTAAAAGAAGCGCGTGAGCTTACAAGATATTATAGTGATATTCTTAAAGAAGGCAATGATCCTATTGTCTTTCGAGAACAGACTATTTTAAAACAGCAAAGCAATATTTTTCAAGAAATTGCAAAAGCGGCTTTTGAAAGCAAAAAAGCAGAGTTGAAAAATGAAGGTAAAAACGGTCGCTGGTTTTCTCCACTAGAGTTGCACGTTATTCCAAACATAGGCAAATTACCTATAGAAAAATTAACAGCCAATATTATCCGCAATGTTCTCGCACCCCTTTGGCATGAAAAAGCAGACACAGCGCGAAAAGCGCTTAACCGTATCAATATTTGCTTGAAATATGCTGCGGCTCTTGGTTTAGATGTTGATCTACAGGCTTGTATGAAGGCACGCGCGCTTTTAGGAAAACCACGTGCGACATCAACAAATATTCCTGCTATGCCATGGCAAGAGGTTCCGGCATTTTATCAAAGCTTGGATGATAAGATCCTTTCAAATTTAGCACTGAAGTTACTCATTTTGACGGGAGCACGGTCATATCCATTGCGCTATTTGCGTCTTGAACAAATTGACAAAAATATATGGACGATACCAAAAGAAAACATGAAAGGTATTGTAGGGAAAGTTTCAGACTTTCGCGTGCCACTAAGTGGTGAAGCTTTGAGAGTTATTGAAAAAACTCTCCCCTTTGAAAAGAATGATTTTCTCTTTTCTGGTCTTAAAGGTAGCCCCATTTCTGATACCACCATGGCAAAATATATGACAGTTTGTGGTTTGACTTATCGTCCCCATGGTTTTCGTTCAAGTTTACGGGATTGGATAGCAGAGACAACGTCAACACCGTTCGAGATTGCCGAAACTGTTCTTGCCCATTCAGTTGGGAGTTCAGTGACGAAAGCCTACATGCGAACGGATTTTTTAGAGCAACGGCGTGTTCTTTTAGAGCTGTGGGCTAGCTTTATATCGGGAGTGGTTTGACAAAATATTCTAAGGCCATTAGAGCATAAATATAATCATTGTTATTCTACCTTAATGGCAACCCTAAAGCTTTAAAGAAACGTTGATGTCTTTTCTCAGTATCAGCTATGAGCTTACTAAACGAAATAACCTCTATATAGGACTCATAACTCTTATGATATCCAAAATATCCCATATGATCGCCTGATTCTGTTAAATCCCAAAGTTTGCAGCACTCTTTTATTTTTGGAGTTAGATCACAGACGACATAACAGTAACCGGGAACTTTTCCATCCAAATTTATTGGACGCCCTTTTGGGGTAAGTACTTTGCCTGCACGAATTTTTTCTAGATAAGTAATGACCTGCAAAATAGGATCTGTTTCGGTACCAGCTTTCGCGTCATCTCTCATGGGACGCTTAATTTCTACTATAGTAAGAGATGCCAAAGTAGGAGATTCTAAACCCTCTTTGCTATCTGATACTAATAAAGGCTTCCAATAAATAGAATTATTACATAATTCTAAACTACATATATCAGGTCTTTCCTTTTCCATAGAGCCGGTAATAGACATTTTTTTTAATGATAAATCAGAAGCTAAATAATCATGAAATACTAATTTTTCGTCTATCAACCACAAGTTACAATTATCCATAGCTACAGAATTAGAATCACACTTCATGGGTACTATGAGTTGATGAATAACGTCTTCTTTAATATATTCTTTACCACCGTCATAAAGAGAATTTAAAGATTCCTTCAAAAGTTCTATGATAGTTTTTCTATGGAATAAGTAATTTGCCAAATCGGACTTTTTAAGATCACATACAGCATTTACATATTTATTAATTCTTGCTGCATAACTATCTGTATTTTCTCCTTGTTGAACTGCTAAAACATTATAACCTTCTTCTAAAATTTCATTTTCTACTCTAGCAAGACATTCATGCAAATGTAGTTCCAATTTTTTATCATTTATTTTAGGTGAAATCATATAGTCATTGTCTGTTAAATAGTTTAGGAGTGGACGATAGCGTGGTACTTTATGTGTGAACTTTTCAACTATCTCCTTACTGTTTTGAATGTTTTGCTTCAATTCTACAGCTAAATATTTTTGAATGCTTTCATAAATGGCTTGTCGTATTATCGGAAATGATATTTTTTTTCTTTTAAATAAATCTTCTTGTTTATCTTCAACATTTTCTTCAATATCAAAGCCTATTCTTTCAGAACGTACTCTTTCATCTAAAAAAAGAGAGCTTACATAACAAGAGTAGATAAATTCACCTATATCATCTTGCAGTTTTGATTGCATACCCGGAATTTTCTCAGATAACTTTTCTTTTGTAATAGCTCTATTGCCTGCACAAAAACATAAAGCCTGATTTTCTAAAGGTAAGGATCTAAATTTAATATGCATAATAGAAAAATTATAATTTTCTATTTTTATTTTTTCATTTAAAACGGCTCCATGCATGCATTGTTCATATAGATCATTTAATAATATCTTTTCTGTGTCATCTTCAATAGTTATGAAAGGGCAACCACCAGTTCTTGCAAAATACCAGAGACAATGTTCTAAGAGTGCTTTTGCGATAGATTGTAGTTTTTTAGGAATATGATTTTTATATTTTTGGTTTAGACCTGTTAACTCAACAATAGTTTCTCTCTTCGTACAATTATCTTGAAATTCATCTAATTCTTTTATACCTGCAGCAGCATCAAATAAAAATGTGCGCCCTTTTAATCCTCTATCTGTTTCATAAATATTCCTGATTTTTATATTATCAAAAGCTTTAAGCCATAAAAGTCGTCCTATACCATGGCAACCTTTATCTCTTTTATAATCTGAGTCTAAAGTTTTAAATGATTGAAAATTATGATCATTAAAGCCTGTACCATTGTCGATCACTTTAAAACCTACAATTTCTGTCTCGTTTAGTTTTTCTGTATCTTTGTCAAGTGGTAGTGAAGCTTGCTTCGATCTTATGACTGAAACTATAATGTAGCGTGAGGAAAAATCATTTCCTATTTCTTCAATGGAATGAATAGAATTTACAACTGCTTCAAAAAGAGGCAGTAGAGCATGATTTTCTGGTAAAGATGTATTTCTTACGCGGCCACTTAAATTTGTTCTCATTATCCACTCTAATCTATAAAAGACAATCAATTGTGTCGTTTTACAAAGATTTGACTTCCTCTTCATCCTTAAAGGATTAAAATTTCGAAGCTGTTCATATCAAATACAGTTTATTAGAAGCTTTAAATTCATGAAACAATTAATTCAAAGATTAATTCTTTGAAATCCACTGTTTTAAATGGGCGAAGGCATTCTCTATCACCTCCATGAGACGAGCAAAATTAAGAATCCATTTTCTAAAGAAT
>NZ_JBHIMX010000038.1:0-4981 GCF_042194435.1 Bartonella sp. LB28NMGDW | reverse complement strand
ATAGCGAATGCACTCTATTATGTGAGTGATGGTAAAAAAGATCATATTTATTTACAAAACCATATATTCGATCCCATAGGTACAGGATTTGGTCACAATCCACCTACTGCTTATAAGGTACCCTTGAGGTTCCCTTATGCAATATTTCCACCAGCAACTCCAATGATAGAGCAAGGGGGAGCGTTCATCGGGCATAACCCTAGTACCCATAAGTGTTATGGTAATGCGGGGAAAAAATGTCAAGATAATTATGGAATACATCATAATACAAAAATTTATGCACCTTATGCAATTTTAGATAATTTAGGTTTAGGTTATTTATGGAGAAAAAAATGAATACACTGTTTAAATTATTAAGTGGGATAGTTCTGTTAAGTGTCTCTGGATGTGACATTGAAAACATTGACAAACCTCCTCCAGGGGAAGTACATGGGTGGTTGAAGGAGGGAGCAGATTTTACTGAGATAGGAAAAGCCCTCTTAGAATGTGGAATGCCGAGTCTTATCGATCTTGATTCAGAAAATAGAAACCTCAGTTTAAATCAAATGGCATCCATTGATGCTTGTATGGTCCAAGCAGGATTTCGTGATAGATACGGTGGTCCATATTGGTGCTATAATTATAAAGACCTTCCCATTTGTCAGCCTGGTGCTGTCATCCCGAAGAGAAGTGTCGAAAAGCGCTTAAACAGCCCGTTTTGTAAAAGAAGTCCAGTACAACCTGAATGCAAGCCTTAAGTGATGATCAACAATCCGCCATCTTTGCCTTTGCTTGGAATGGCGCGATTGTTTCCTCACGCACATTATTTAACGGATGAAGAACAACAGAATTTACAAAAAGGTTCTGATGGCAAGGTTCATGTTTTCCTCAATGGTATTTTTACAACACCAGATGAAGCAGCCCATAATGCGGTTCAGTTGGCTGATAACAAGAATGATCCGCACTATTTTCTGATGTTCCCTCATAGCGATTCGCTCTTGGTAGAGGGGTTCATTGCAGGGTATCAGTATTTTCTAGAAGGTAAGTTGGGTGCTCTGACCAATTCGACGAAGAAGTACCAGAATCTGTTGTATAGCCTTGGCAATATAGGATTGCATGTTGATGCCCATAGCCGCGGCAGTATGACAGCGGGCAATGGATTGCATGATTTAGAAAAGCATGGTGTTCATGGTATAGCAAAGGAAACAACGATTAATTTCTTTGGACCAGCTTATAATACTCAAAACATGGCAGATACGTTATATATCCTAAGTGATGGAAAGCAGGATTACGTAAACTTGGAAAATCATAAATATGACTTTGTGGGTACAAAGATTGGCAAAAATCCTTATACCTTTGAGCAAATACCTCCTGGAAGTGGTCCTTGGAAAGAAGCAGGGCAAATATTTAAGGGCTACCCCAGTGTCCATGCTTGTTATGGTCATGCAGGTTATGCGTGTACATCGCGCTATGGTTCACCTAATCGTACGCCAATTTATTCAAAATATTCAGGGAGGAAAAAATGAAACAAATCTTGAAATTATTAAGTGGTCTCATTCTGTTAAATATTGCTGGATGTAACATTGATAAGCCTGCTCCAGGGTACTTGAGTATGTGGGAGAAAAATAGTGTTACTGATTTTACTGAGGTAGGAAAAGCTTTGTTAGAATGTGGTATGCCAACGCCTTATGATGTTGATCCAGAAAGTGAAAATATAAGCATTAATGCTAAAGCAACAATTCATGCTTGCATGCTCCAAGCAGGATTCCGTTATAAAGATAAGTTGGGAGGTAATTGGTGTTATACTTTTAGAACCGAAAACCTTCCCATTTGTCGTCCAGGTGCTGTCATACCACAGCGCAGTGTCAAGAAGCGCTTAAACAGCCCTTTTTGTAAAAAGTATAAAAATGCACCTGAATGCAAACCTTAAGTTTTGCTGTTTGTGATGATTAACAATCCGCCATCCTTGCCTTCGCTTGGAATGGCGGGATTGTTCCCTCAACCAATCATCTCAACACCCGAGCCCCCATAATTGTTATGCTGATGCGAGTGATGCGTGTAGATGGAATTACGGTTCATTTGGTTTTAAAAAACTTTATTCAACGAGAACAGGGAACAAAAAATGAAAATGTTGTTTAATTTATTAAGCCTACTCATTTTGTTAACGGTTACTGGATGTGACATTGAAAACATTGACAAACCTGCTCCAGGGTACGTGAGTATGTGGGAGAAGTCAGGTGCGGATTCTACTGAGGTAGGAAAAGCCTTATTAGAATGTGGAATGCCGAGTCTTATCGATCCTGATTCAGAAAATAGAAAGCAGAGCATCAATGCAAAAGCAACAACTTATACGTGTATGATTCAAGCAGGATTCCGTTATAAAGGGGGAGGGAGGCCGTGTTATACTTTTAAAGAGGAAAACCTCCCCATTTGTCAGCCTGGTGCTGTCATCCCGAAGAGAAGTGTCGAAAAGCGCTTAAACAGCCCGTTTTGTAAAAAGTACAAAAATGCGGATGAATGCCAACCTTAAGTTTTGCTGTTTGTGACGATCAACAATCCGCCATCCTTGCCTTCACTTGGAATGGCGGGATTGTTTCCTCAACTAACCATTTCAATATTGTTCACTGTTGTTTTCAGCAGCGGTGACAGGAAATATCAACAGGTTTATGAGCTCTGTTTTATCGTAAATAAATCCATTGAAAGAGGGGAATAATGAAGAAAATCTTAAAACTATTGAGTTGCGTAGCTCTGTTAAGTATCACTGGATGTGTTAACTCAATTCCCTCATTTTCTCCAGCATTATGGAGAAATAAAATACTTTTAGAATGTGGAGTACCGGATCTTAATAAGGTTGTGGCGCTAGATTTGAATCAATTTGCCAGTATTGAAATGTGTATGGCGCAATCAGGTTTTCGTCCTAGCTTTACAATACAAGAATGGTGTGAGAACCATAAATCGGACAATCTTCCCATATGTCGTCCTGGTGCTGTCATGCCTCAGCGAAGTGTTGAGAGACGCTTAAATAGCCCTTATTGTAAAAAACATTCAGAACAACTTGAATGCCAGCCTTAAGTCTTGCTTCAGCAGAGAAAGCCTTGAATTTACACCAAATAAAGCACCAGGTTGATGAGCTTGAGAAAGCCTTGTCCATCCTTATGTGACAAGGTTTTCTTTTTATGCCGCGTCGTTATAACGTTGCTGTTTTGCTTGCTCGATTACATTCAAAAGATCTGATTGTAACCAACGCGATAAAAAACCAAATTTTAAAGGTTTTGGCAAAGAGCCATTGGTAACATGACGGCGGAATGTTGAGACACTCATATGAAGCAATTTTGCACTTTCACGGTCTGTCAAAAGAATATCATTTTCTGTCATAATAATTTCCTTTCAAAAGTAAAAAATGAAAACAAATCATAACTATTTATTAACCACATTTTTGTTCATTTTTGAAGGTATTTTATTTATATAAAACAATATTTTATCATATAAATTCTAATGTGATAAATTATGAGTCTAATTGAGAGCGAATGAGAGAAAAGAGAGCTAAAGTTATCCACAGATCATGGGGTTATTCACCCCATATCTTAAGATTGACCCGTGACATAAGCCGCCCATTTATCCATATAGACACGGCGTTGTTCTAGATAGTCAGTGCGACGATAGGCACGCTCTACTTTACCGCCGACCGTATGACTTAGAATAGTTTCAGCGACCTCATAGGGGGCATCGGTTGTTTCAGCGAGCCAATTGCGTAAACTAGAACGAAAACCATGGGGGCAGGCTTCAATTTTATTTTTTCTCATATACGCCGCCATCATCGTATGTGAAAGAGGACCACGACCGGTAAGTGAAAAGATGAAATCACTTTTAGAGATACAGTGGGCTTGTTCAATTACTTTTAATGCTTCAGATGATAAGGGCACGCGAAATTCTGTTGTAGTATCACGCTTTCCTTTCATATTCTCAGCAGGTATGATCCATATATCCCCATCAATTTGATCTTTATGAATATGACGTAAAGGGTTAGAGCGAACCCCTGTAAGGATAAGCAGACGCAAAGCAAGATGTGTTATGTTTTGTGTTTTACAGAGGAACTGATAAAAATCTGGTATATCTTTCCAATCCATTGCTGGTCTATTAGTGATCTTATGACGTTGTTTTCCTAAGAGAGCACGTGCTTTTTCTGTTGCTTGTAAATCAACATCCAAACCCAAAGCAGCCGCATGTTTGAGACAAAGGTTGAGACGTATCAATGCTATCTGAGCTGTTCCAGCTTTTGTATGCCAAATGGGAGAAAGCGTATTGCGTATCTCTGTTTGTGTAATCTCTGAAACGGGGAGGCAACCTAATTTAGGGAGAATGTAAAGCCGCAAAGGTGAAAACCAATCACTAGCCTTACCATCTCTTTTTAATTCGGCTTTACGACTTTCAAAAGCATCCACGGCAATGTCTTTTAAGTAATGGAGATTGCTTATTGCTTCACGCTTTTGTTTTTCACGTTCTTTAATAGGGTCACGCCCTTCACGTAAAACAGCACGCCACCCAGTTGCTAATTCACGGGCTTGTTTTAAAGAGACATGTCTTAAGGCACCCAATCCCATTTCACGGCGCCGACCGTGGAGGGTATATCGTAAAATCCATTGAGCACCTCCATCTTTACGCTTATGAAGTAACAAGCCGGCACCATCATTATATTTGCCAGCCCCCAATGTTGCGACAGCCCTTGCATTAAGACGGTTCATAAGAGCCATTTTTAGTCCTTTCTTATACAAATTTTATCCACACACTCATCCCACTTGTTATGTGCAAGTAAGTGGTTTTAGTTGATTCAAGATAAACAGATTTGAAATGAGAGAATCCTACGTTATTCGAGACTCTCATTCAACATACAAAACAGTGAATTATCATTATAAATCAATGTCTTGTAGACCGTGTAAGAGATACGATTAACAGTTCTTTTGCAGGTGCGGGTCGTTATGGGTCCGGTGCACATGCAGGTGTA
>NZ_JBHIMX010000037.1:0-4985 GCF_042194435.1 Bartonella sp. LB28NMGDW | reverse complement strand
GATGGTTCACTGAAAGATTTAGAGAAGCGCTTAGAGGCTTTAAGAGAAGAGTTTGAAGATTTGAAAGAGTGTTCATTAGACGAAGTACTCTGAATGATGTGAGGACGAAAGCAGATGAAGATACCCGATCATGAACATGAATATTTGATACCTGTCGCGACGAGAGAAGAAATGATAGCAGGAACTTCTCAAGACAGCGTTGTTGTTCCGAAGCTTTTAGGGACGGCATCTTTGTATTCGTATGAAACCTTTGCGCCGTTAGAGCAGGTTGTTAATGCAAGGAAAGAAGCAGAAAAAGCCATGGCGCGTGCGAATGGCGCGCAACAAACAGCAGATCAAGCGAAAACTATAGCAGATAGTGTCAAGGAATTATCGGATGCAGCAGCGACGACGATAGCGCAAGCAGCAGGCACAGCAGCGAGTTCAGTTACTGTAGCCAATGCCGCCAAGACGACAGCTGATACAGCTTTAGAGCAGGCAAATACGGCATTAACAGTATCCAATGCCGCCAAGACAACAGCAGAGGTCTCGAAAACCTCTTCAGAAGATGCCAAGATGAAATCAGAAGCGGCAGAGAGGTTAGCGCAAGAAGCCAAGCGTATTGCGGATGATACTAAAGGTGCAGCCGATAGAGTGACGACAGCGGTCACGGAAAGCTCTCAAAGAGTGACACAAGTTCAAAGCACAGTAGAGACAGCTTTGACAGAGGCAAGAGAAGCCAAGGCAACGGCAGGAGATGCAAAAACACTTTCCGAACAAACCAAGAGCGCTTTTGATGATGCCAAGCAGGTGATGGGCGAGGTGAAGAATGTTGCAGAAACAGCAGCAACGAACAGTGGGCAAGCTCTCACGACAGCTTCTGAAGCCAAGATGACAGCAGAGACAGCCTCTTCGGTAGCTGGTGATGCAAAAGAAACGGCATTGAGAGCGTTGGCAGATGTCAAGGATCTTAAGCAATCGGTTGATCATGTCAAGAATACAGCTGAGGGAGCCAAAAGGACAGCAGAAGGAGTAGAGCAGAGGGCTTTAACAATAGAAGACGTTGCTACACAAGCCAAGACTAAAGCCGGTGAAGCCAAACAATTGGTTGAAGAAGTTAAGATGAGAGCGCATTCGGCAGAAACGTTAGCAAATAATGCAAAGCAGTTAGCGGATAGTGCAAAAGACACAGCGGTGGAAGCGAAGAATAAAGCAGAGGATGCTCATGTCCTTTCGCAAGACGCTAAAAGTACAGCAGAGACGGCAGAAGAGAAAGCCGCAAGAGCCGAAAAGAAGGCGGATGATGCGACAGTCACAGCTTCAGAAGCCAAGAGTGCAGCGGATAGTGCAACAGAGAAAGTAGAGCAAGCTGTAAGAGAGGCTAGCGATGCGAAATCTAAAGCGGAAAGTTTAAAAACTGTTGCGACTGAAGCGAAATCCACGAGTGAACAAGCAAGTCAAACAGCCTCTAATGCTAAAAGTTTATCAGAAGAAGCAAAGGTTAAAGCAGAAAGTGTAGAGAGAGTTGCGAATGAAGCAAATCAAACAGCGACTTCTTCGAAGAGCGTATCAGAAGAAGCAAAAGAAGAGGCAAGTAATGCCAAAGCGATAGCCTTAGAAGCCAAGAGTGCAGCGGATACAGCAACAGCGACGGCTCATCAAGCCCAACAGAGTGCAGAGGAGGCTACAAAATTAGCTTCTGAAGCGAAAGCGGTAGCAGAGTCTGCGGCGCGTTCAGGAGAGACGGCAGGGCATGTTGATGCAGAAGCGTTGAAGGGTATAGCTACAGCAGCAAAGAGTAAAGCGGAAGCAGCAGAGAAGGTAGCAGAAGAAACGAAAGGTGCTTTGGATGGTCTAAAACAATTAGCCAATAGTGCGAAGTCGACAGCGGACGAGGCAAAGAAGGTAGCTGATGGTGCACAAAAGAAGGCATCACAGGTAGAGACAGTAGCGGGTGAAGCTGAAAAGATAGCGAAAGAAGCCAAACAGACAGCTGGTTATGCTAACCATGAGGCGGCACAAGCGCGCAGTGAGGTAGAAAAGGCAAAAAGTACAGCTCATGAAGGATGGAGTAATGCCAATAAAGCTCAGGAAGTAGCAGGTGACGCTAAAACTATAGCAAGTTTAGCGCGTACGTACGCAGATGAAGCCAAGAAGATAGCGGAAAATTCAGGCAACACAGCTCATCAAGGGTGGAGTACAGCTAACAACGCGAAGGAAGTAGCAGGTGACGCTAAGACTATAGCAAGTTTAGCACGGACATATGCAGACGAAGCCAAGAAAAAAGCGGAAGTAGCAGATTCACAATCCTATCAAGCTAAGGGCGAAGCCGAAAAAGCCAAGGAAATAGCTAATAGTGCAAAATATACAGCAGAACAAGCACAGAAAGCGGCAGAAGCGGCGGGTAAAAAGGCAGCGTCTTTAGCATCATCTTTAGAAGACAAGCTAGAAGAGACAGAAAAAACAGCGAAGGAAGCCAAACAGACAGCAGGTTATGCCAAGCATGATGCGGAGCAAGCGCGTAGTCAGGCAGAAAAGGCAGAAAAAACAGCAAATGAAGCGTGGAGTAAAGCTTACGACGCGAAGGAAGTGGCAGATAATGCTAAGACTATAGCAAGATTAGCAGAAATGGCAGGCGAAGAAGCCAAGAAAATAGCGGAGAAAGCCGATGACCGAGCGTATGAAGCCAAGAATGAAGTAGAAAAAGCCAAGGAAATAGCTAGTAATGCAAAATATATAGCAGGAGAGGCGCAGAGGGCAGCCGAAACAGCGGGTAAGAAAGCCGCGTCTTTAGAGGAAGAAGCGGAAGAGGCACAAAAAATAGCCAAGGAAGCCAAGGAGTCTGCTGGTTATGCAAGACATGACGCGGAGCAAGCGCGCAATCAGGCAGAAAATGCAGAGAAAATAGCCTCGTCAGCGAGGAGTAGGGTTATCGATATCAATCAAGTGGTTGAGAATTTTAAAGCCCCCGTAAGTTTAGCGCGGATGTACTCAGACGAAGCCAAGAAAAAAGCCGAGTCGGCAGATTCACAAGCCTATCAAGCCAAGAGCGAAGCCGAAAAAGCCAAGGAAGTAGCTGATAGAGCGAAAAGGACAGCAGAAGAAGCTAAAACAACAGCCGATACGACGAAACAAGAGCTTGGAGGTATCAAGAGTTCCCTAGCAACGGCAACAACAGCCCATACAGTAGCCTCACAGGCAAAAGTGCTAGGGGAAGAGATAAACAATTTACTGAAACAGTCCAATTTAACGGTTCTTTCAATTTCTACGCCGTTTCTTGTTGCGACAGGGAAAAAACAACTCACATTGAAGAAAGGAACGCGTATAACCTTGGCATTAGGCAATGATACTTTGGTTGCAAGTTATACGGCAGATACAAGAATAAGCGTTCCTTCTCTTTCGGTAGGCAAGGATTATTATGTTTATCTGGTTTCTGATGGAAAACAGTCTCATAAACTTGTTTTGTCAGAAAACTCTACCTATCCAAGGAATTACACAGTGAGTAATTCGCGAAAGATAGGAGGGTTTCATACGCTCTGTGCGGATGTTGGTACGATTTCCGGTCACCCATTATCCGGTTATCAAGCAGGGGATATATTGCCGAACTCTGTTTGGTGTCTCAATCATCGCCCGCATAGTTCCCCAGAGGGTATGGTTTACGACCCCTCTACAGATATTTGGGTTGATATTTATCTTCAGTCAGGGACGGGTCACAGTACCCGCTCTGCGTATAATGTTCCTATTACGACGAACCGTCTACAAATAGATCATATATCCGATATGCTGCGTGTTAAGAAGGCTTTGCTCAATAATACAGAATTTACCTCTGCGATGCATGGAAGCAATGAAGGTGGTGGGATTCAAGGCAAAAAAGCACCTTCACCAAAACATTCTGGAGGTTATAAGAATACGGCAAATATACGGATGATTTCGCATATCGGTTGTGAAGATGGTTGCGGTTATGTTTGGCAATTTGTGAAAGATGTTTGTTTCATGCAAACAGTAACTGGAACTTCACCAAATGTACAGTTTAAAAAAGATATGTATGCATTGTTGGCTGGTGGAGACTGGTCAGATACTACGAATATCACTCCACATCTGCGCGCAGTCATTATACGGAATGCTATTTATGAATCGGCTAGCGCCCGTGGCTGTAGTTATCCACGGCATTATATTTAGGAGGGGTAGATGATAGATTATCCAGAGCATTTAAATAGCAAAGAAGATTATATGAATATGCTTTCCTTTGATAAGGCTGAAACCGTAAGGAGGTTAGAGGTTCTTTTAGAGACGCGTTTTTATTGGGTTTTAGTCAAGGAGCTAAGTGAAGGAGAAGAGGGGATAGAAGATGACACGCATAAGGTTTGTCTAACAACAACCATGCCATTTGATTCAAATGGTGATTTTGTAGAAAAGCGTTGTCAGTATGAATTACAGGAAAGCGAATATGCACCGCTCTTTCAACTTGGCTTTCGTGTTGAAGAAGTCGAGCAACTGATCAAAGAGCATAGTCAATAGAGATCATAAAAAAACATTTTTATCCAGCCTCACTTTTGTGGGGCTTTTTTTATGGAGCGTCAGATGAGAAAGATATCGAAAGAAGGATTAGAGCTTATCAAACAATGGGAAGGTTTGCGTTTAGAGGCTTATAGAGATACGGCATGTGTCTGGACGATTGGTTATGGTCACACCAGCAATGCGGGTCACCCCCTTGTCAAAAAAGGCATGTGTATTAGCCAAGAGCAAGCAGAAGAAATCCTTTGTAAAGACTTAAAGCAATTTGAGCAGACGGTAGAGGAATCGGTTACGGTTTCGTTAACGGATTGCCAATTCGCGGCATTGGTATCGTTTTGCTATAACGTAGGAACAGCTGCTTTTCGCAAGTCAACATTGTTGAAGAAGCTTAATCAAGGCGATTATGAAGCGGTCCCTGTTGAATTACAGAAATGGAATAAGGTTGGTGGGAAGCCTCTTGCGGGTTTAGCCAACCGTCGAGCAGCAGAAGC
>NZ_JBHIMX010000036.1:0-5029 GCF_042194435.1 Bartonella sp. LB28NMGDW | reverse complement strand
TCCATACAAACCCATGAGGCAGAAAACTCTTCTTCAAAAGATTGGAAATTCAGCCAATCCACATAAAATTGATGCGGACCTAACATCATCAAAGGATCTCTCATAGGCTCCCTCCCCTTATTCTGTCCCGCCATGCAGAGCATTGGCACGTGCCCGTTGAATGGCGTGGGCAACCGCACGAGCAGTGGCCATGGGTTCACGCGCCCCATTAACATGCACTGTGACATTTTGATTGTGTGTGATGGGGGAACGGTCTTTGTCTCTTTGTTCTCTCACAGAGTAATTGGCATGCCCCGCCCCCGCAAATTGTGCAATCGGTTGAATGGCTGTTTTGCCTCCCAAAAAACTTGGCAAAAACTCTCTTACATCAATGGAACCAATCCACCCCTTAATGCGGCTAGGCAAAGATTTACAAAAATCGCTCAACTTTGTGATAGACGACATAAAACCATCGACAATCGAATTAGCCAGATCTTCGCCCGCTTGTTCCATACCAGCCTTGGCACTCTCCGAGAGCTTTTCCTGTGTAAAAAAACTCTTCAACCATTGCCAAAAGTTGGAAAAGCTTTGTTTAACGCCCTCCCACAAATTGCCAAACCACTCGGCAACAGCGCTAAGCTCTTGTTTAAACTTTTGCCAAACTTGAGAGAGATCAAAAGCATTGGCGATTATATTTTTCCAACGCGTAATGGTGGTGGTATCAGCACCAAAAAAGCGCATAACGGCTTCAAAGGCTTGCCCCCAAGCCCGAGATACCCCCCCGTGCCAAACCTTTGACAAAAGAAGAAAAACGATCCCAATATTTCCACAAAGCAAAACCAGCAGCAAGGATGACAGCCACAACAGCAGCAACCGCAGCCCCTATTGGAGTAAAAATACCCCCCACAACAGAGGCAATACCCGCCCCAACCACTTCGATCACTGTCCCAACAGAGCCAAAAGAGGCAGCAAATGCACTTCCTGAGACAGCAATCCCCCGTAAAGCCCCGACCAACAAGGTCATGGGGCGTAAGAGTCGGAGTGAACTTGCCCCAAGACCCGCGGTTAGCAAGCCCAGCGAGCGCCCTGCGGCTGCTAAGCCCCGCCAGCTTGCAGCAACACCACGACTGAGTACTCTAAGCTTGATAAAAGACGTGATCAATTGAAGAAGCCCAAGGCGTGTCCCGGCAAGAGTAAAGCGCAAAACCCGTAGAGCAATATTAAAAGCCATCAGAGCGGCAATGGTTTTGATGATGGCGCTCGTTAAAGTGGGATGGGCATTCGCCCACGCCATAAGCCCATTGGTAAAATTGCCAACACTTTCCATCAAACTGTTGAGGGGGGGCAGAAGCACTTCACCAATGCTAATCCCCAAAGCCACAATGCGGTTTTGCAACAATTCAAATTGCCGCATAGCACCGGTTGCTTGTTTGTCTGCTTCTTGTTCTACCGAACCTTTAAAGACTTGTGGATCTTTCACATAATCTAAAGCTTGCCCTAACAATTCGGGGTTACCCACCAATTTGGCAAAATCACCAGTAAAATCGCGCCCAGCAATGGCAATCAGGGAACGCATACCCTGTTCAGATTTCGCTAAAACATCAAAAAAGCGTACCAAGGTACCGGTGGCATCTTTGTCCAGATCTTGCATAAATTTTTCGCGAGAAAGCCCGATATTGGCAAAAGCATCTTCAATATGCTTGCCTCCTGCCTGAATACGGGCACTCATCGCATTAAAACCACGCGCGGCACTCTCTGGAACAATCCCAGCAGAAATCATCGCCGTACCAAATGCTGCTGTTTCCCGCGCGGTGAGCTTAAACATGGTTGCCGCACCGGTAGCACGATTGGTAAAATCAGACACCTCACTTGCCTTTGCCGCCATGTGATTAGAGAGATGATTGATAGCATCGCCTAGATCTTCAATGCCTGCTTGATTAAGCTTAAAGACATTGCGCAATTTGGCAAAGCGCTCCCCAATCTGATCTCCCGTCATATCAAAAGCTACAGCCGCTTTGGCAGCATAAATGCTAAAAGCTTCTAGATCTTGTTCGCCAATCCCTGCTTGGCTGGCACTGGTCATCAGTTCTAAGACTTCACGTGCCGCTAGCGGAATCTTGGTGGAGGTTTCAAGCGCAAAACGGCGCAATTCCTTTAAGCGATGAAGGGGGGCATCGAGAACCTTTTCTAATCCCTTCATCGATTGATCAAATTGCATGGCTTTATAGAGCGGTGCAATTAAGGTTGCTGTTTGCGCAATGGCACCCACCATACGCCCCCGCGCTTGGATAAAAGCATTTTTCGCATTCTTTGTCGCATCCTCAAGATGTTCAGGGTCAAACCAATTTTTAAAGTGTTGCCTTGTCTTGTTTTGGAAATGCGCAACATCGCTACTGAAGGCTGCAAGATCACGCTTGGCAGAAGCTATCCCCTCTTGCAGATGATTGACAAAACGCACAACAAGGGAAACATCCATGATCGTCTCTTATCCTAACTGATGGCTTTCATATTCTTGGGCTTTAAGGCGTGCGAGTTCTTCTCGATAGGCAATCACATCCAGCCAATCCATCTGGTTAATTTCTGAAGGCGCCCAGTGATAATAAAGGGCTAGTTCTGCCCCAAATTGTCTGGCAGAGAGGATTGGCGTTGCGTAAAAAAAGCAAAAAAAGCCTTGAAAACAGCCATAATGTCAACAACATCAAGACGATTAATCAATTCAATAGATTCATGTGACATATCGGCTAAAAGCACGGCTATTCCTTCCATAGCCTCATGGGTAAATAAAGCCTCACAAAGCTTAAGAACAAGAATATCATTGCCCAATGTTGTTTTATCCTCTTCTACAGCGGGTAGAACGAGCTCTACCAACTGCGGTCCAATCAACACCGCTAATTGGCGTGCTTGCTTGAAGTTTGGGCGATAAAAGGTCAGTTTCTTGCAGAGAGATTCTTTGCCTCCTTTATCCTGATAAAGAAGCGGAACCTGCAATTCCACGTCAATGCTGGTTTGTAAACTTGTCATGATCAATTCCTATAAATGAGAACCCTATCAATAATGAGAGCTTATAAATTGAGAATAGAGCGGCGGCGAGAACCGATCTCTTGCCCATTGCGGACAAGCCAGCCGCCCCGTTTAAAAGAAAAGCGGTGCAAAACAGAGCCATCCCAAAATTCCGTATAGTCCCAAACATTTTTGATTTCGCAATCATAGCCTGTCGCTTTTCCAGCTGTTAAGCCTTCGCTATCGACTTTGACCAAGCGCCCCGTGACATCAATGGAATGCTCATGCTCGCGTCCATCTTCTTCAGAGATCACATGTTTTTTTCCGGTGAATTTATGACGAAGACCAGGAGGACCACCAAAGATACCGATAATTTCGGGTGTGTGACTGCGGATTTTCATTTGTAAACTTAGCGCTTTCACACCAAGACCGCTCACATCAATTTGCATATCAGAGCCGCCTGGTTGATAGGTTTCGGTGATTTCTTCCAACGTGGGCAGTTTCAATGTCTCAAGATCAAGGTGAAGATTCACATCATCATCAACAATCAAGGTAAAACCGCGTACAATGCGTAAAGTCATGCTTTAACTCCTTGCTGCTTTACGATAAGTTTCAAACGTATCGCCAAATTGATAAGTCATTTTCTTTTGGATATCTTCAGCCAATCGATCAAAATAAGCGCTATTGCGCCGGCTGCCGAAACTCAAATCTTCTAGAGGCGGCACTTCTTCCGCATCAAACTCGACCCGCAATTTTCCCAATTGTAAAGTGCTGTTGGAATTTAAATCGCGGTCAAACCAAACACGGCCACCAAGCAATGCACCACGCGCAATCAGATCATCAAGAAACTGCGTGAGGCTGCGGGTAATAGCAATAACATGTTGACCAGTAAGGTTTTCATCATTGGCCCAAGGGCGGAAACTGTTGATGATCGTTTTTTCCAAAGCTGCACGGGTGCGCACCACATTGACAAAACGCCAGAGTGGATCACTAGAGGTGGTATGATTCCCCCATAAAATACGTCCATTGGCAGCAATTTTTCCATGCGCATTTTGACTAAGTCGTGCTGGAATAAAGGTAGCAATATCGGCTTGGTTGAGGCGATTTGCCTCATGATCGATTTCGCCATCAAAATAGCTAATCGGGCGCGCCGTGCCTAAAATGCCTTTAACATCTTGGTTGGAGGGAGACCAAAAAACACCACCCCTTTGCTTATCACGTTTGATAAACATGGCGGCAGCAAAAGGACTTGCGGGTTTAACACTAACACCCCCATCAGAATTTGCCACCCGCACAAAGGGATCAATCAGGTAACAAAAGCGTGAGGAAAAATCTGCGCGATAGGCAAGGCTTTCTTCCGTGTTTTTACCACCCGTATCAAACACCGCAATCGCTTGTAGCTTTTCTGCCACCTGTTCCAAGGCATCCGCCACGGGGTTTTTACCATTATCAAGGCGCCCTACACTATAAGCCGGTGCCAATAAAATCCCAGGCTCTACCCCTAAATGACCTCTAGCATGCGATAAAGCATGCACACCGGTCAAATGAGCGTTTGATCCCACCATCTCAGTTTGCGTCTCAGCAATGGTTGATTTTTCTTCCACTCGCACAAGAATAATTTGTGCCTCAATCCCTTGCGCACGCACGGCATTGATAACATCAAGAGCTGTGCCTCTTGTCCCAAGCTTTTGGATTTTCTCACCCTCATGTGTAAAAACTAACACAGGCTCGTCGAGGGGAAAAACTTGGTTGTCAGCATCAGGGGCTGTGACAACCGCACCAATAGCGGTCTGATCAAATGTTGCTAAGGGACGGGAATCCTCACCAGCCTCTACAATGCGTATCCCATGATTAAATTCTGTTGCCATCTTGCTCTCCAAATCAATGAAGAGAGAATAACAACCATCACCATGCTCCATAAGCCTGACACTGTCAGTCAAAAAAGCCCTTTCAAAGGGCTTTTAAAGAGCGATAAAAGGACTTAAAAACATATAAGCCTGCTTATAGAACAGCTATCCATTTGACTTCTGTCATATCTTGGTTACTTGTG
>NZ_JBHIMX010000035.1:0-5141 GCF_042194435.1 Bartonella sp. LB28NMGDW | reverse complement strand
GGAGAGACAATCCGTAATCTTATCGGTGCAACACAGCTTAGTGACGCCTCTACAAGATACCGTGCAACAGATAGAGCGATGTGTAACTCTGGAATTCCCATGGACCTTGATCAATGGCAGTCAATTGACAAAAACCCTAGAGAAACAAGCTTTAGAAGCTTATCAGACTGTTCAAAACTTACTTACCTTGAAAGCATCTGTTGAAGACATAGCAGAAGCTCTTGATGTGCTTGAAGGTGGTTTGACAATGCAAAAAGTTTCGAATGCAGAAGCGCGTGCAAAGGCTTATATCGCTGCTCTTAACGGCATTTCACTCTGGTCTTTATTGCAAGCCGTTAAAAATCTTATACGTGGTGAGGCAAAAGGCATGTCCACAACATTTGTGCCCTCATGCGCTGATCTGGCGCAGTATTGTCGCGATTTAGAAAGCAGGCTTTATGGTGTTGCTGAGAAGGTTTTTATAGCAGTTGAAAATACGCGTAACCTAGCTTTAGGAGGCAAGCGCATTTCATTCATGAGAATAGGCAAGCCTAGTGAAGAGCAACATAACAGTAGCAATTCTAAAGCGGCTTAAAACAGCAAAATAGTGAAAAGTGCTGATCATTTTACGATTAGATATGCATTTAAATCGACAAAAAGGTACCTTACAAAGCGATTTAAAGATTTTACGATGAAAAATATCCGTAATATAAAACGCTCTGTGCGGTCAAATTTTAGGTAAATAGACCAATTGGTAAAATTAGGATTAAAGCATGTTCATTTTTAAACATTTATTCTTAAAAAACCGTAAACAACCAATGCAAAAAGAGTTTGTTGCAACAGCTGTTGGTTATGTTCCTTGGGGGGACGGAGCAGAGGAGTATTTTTACAACCTCTACGAATATGAAGACGGTACAAGAGAGTGTGAAAAGTTTGATGGCGGACAGTATTACAAAACACCCAAGAATGCCGATTTTAGTACCAAAGCGCAAGTAAAAGCTTGGGTTTACGGTGGGAATATTCCGAAAAGCGTTCTCAATTACGAACCTCTTATAGACGAGATCAATAAAGAGATCAAAAAATTATCGAAAACCGCAGGAAATAAATATGTTTACAGATAAGCAGCTAAGAGCCTTGTTTGGTATTATAATTTTTATATTTTTATGCTTTCTAGGAATTAAAAAAAATCCCTATTTTATCCAAGGTATTTTGATATTTGCATCTTTTGGTTTGATAATAATAACAAATATTTTTGTAATTTTATGCAATTCTCATATTCCTTTTGAGTTGCAGAACAATCCAAAATACAAACGCGGCAATACAACAGGTTGGAAGACATTAACACGTGATTTACAACAGTATATGCACAGACTTTTAAAGCTAATAAGTTTAGCACTTGTCGTTTTAATTTTTCCAAATAGTTATAAGGAAACTGTTTCTTTGCCTATTTTTTCTAAGTACGTGGAGTATAAGCTTTCTTTTCCATTGGATACTGTACTTTGGTACTCAGATATTGCTCTTTGGTATTCTTTTTTAGTCTGTGTATTTTTCCTTATGTTACGTACACGCAGTTTAATAAACATATCTATTTACACACTACAGTGCTCAGTTAAAAACCAAAAGTAAAATTTCCGATTTTATAAAACTGTTCAGATTAAATGGCGTTGTCTCTTCTCAACGTTCATAGATGAAATCAACAAAAACATCAAAAAATCATTGAAAAAGGCGCGTAACAATGACTCATGTCTGCTCACCATTGAGATATCCAGGCGGTAAGGCTGCACTGTATGGAAAAATCAAAGAAATATTTGAGAAAAATGCATTAAATGGCTGTTCCTACAGAGAGCCATTTGCTGGCGGGTGCGGACTTGCTCTAAAGCTTCTTTTTAATGGTGATGTTAAAGATATTCACATTAACGATATTGATCTGTTCATTTGGAGCTTTTGGTATTGCGTTTTGCACAAGACAGAAGAATTAATAGAAAAAATCAATACAACGACCATTAACTTAGAAGAATGGTACATACAAAAAGAAATTTCTCCTGCAAGTGCAGATGTGCTTAGCGCAGGATTTGCAGCACTCTTTTTGAATCGCACAAATAGATCTGGAATTATTAAAAATGCTGGACCAATTGGAGGGAAAGGACAAAGCGGTGCCTATAAAATAGATTGCCGATTTAACAAAGAGAATATAATTGAACGCATTCTTCGCATAAGTGAACAAAAAGATAAAATACATTTAACTCGTTTAAATGCACGGGAATTTTTGCTGCGTTATGGAACTGATGAAAACACCTTTTTTTATATGGACCCTCCTTATTTTAAAAAAGGAAAAGGGCTTTACACTTCGTTTTACAAAGCTAATGATCATAATAATTTAGAGAATGTCATCTCCCAACATGTGACAGCGCCTTGGCTAATTACTTATGACAACGTTGAAGAAATTAAATTTTTGTATAGGCAATATCTCTCAATAGAATTTAGCTTACAATATTCTCTACAAGAGAAAAGGCAAGCTACCAAATTGATGATTTTTTCACCTAAAATCAAAGTACCTCAATTTTTAGAAAAGAATATAGGCTCGCTTCTCAAAGCAGCTTAATTGCAGATTTCATTAATAGGAGCTTTAATCACATGCTTACACCATTTGGCAAAACCTTACGTAAAATTCGTATTGATCGGACAGAACGTTTATTAGATATGGCTAATAAATTAGGCGTATCTATAGCATTTTTATCTTCTGTAGAAATTGGCAAAAAGCCTATACCTGCTGACATGGAAGAAAAGATCATTGAGAAATATGCTTTAGATGAAGAAACGGCTTCTATCTTGAGAAGAGAAGCAAATATTTGTCGTAAGAATTTTACAATGAACTCTTCTGACCCACTTAACCATGAAATTTCTAACACGTTTGTTAGAATGTTTAAGTCTCTTTCACAACAAGATCTGACAAAGTGCAAGGAACTCATGGAGAAAGTAGAAAAAAAACGGTGCTTGCAGAATAGAATACCTTGATCCCCTTATTTTATACACCGTAAACATAATTTTATATGTTAAAAAACAATAATATCCTTTTGAAATAATTGAATAAATATGCAAATTATGCTAAGATTTTTCATGTATAAATTGCTAATCTAATGGGGCTACAAATATGCTAAATAAAGTGACGTTAATCGGGCGCCTTGGTGCTAATCCCGAAAGCAAAACAATGAATTCTGGAGCAGAAATAGTCAATTTTAGTATAGCGACTTCTGAGAGCTATACAGATAAAAAAACCAATCAAAAAGTAGAGAAAACAGAATGGCATTCCGTTGTGATTTTTAATCCACATTTGGCAAAAATTGCACTTCAATATCTCAACAAAGGTTCAAAGGTTTACATAGAAGGAAAATTACAGACACGCAAATGGCAAGATAAAAATGGGCATGACCGTTATACAACAGAGATTGTCTTACCACAATTCAAAGGCGAGTTGTATTTGCTTGATGCAAAGAAAGATCAATCGGCATCCCCTACCCCTTCACCTATTACTTCTCAAAATTATGCTATCGCTTCAGGTGCTCAAGATTATAGAACAGCTCTTAACGATAGCGTCCCATTCTGATTGAAAAAATATGGCTAAAAGAAAAAAACATGCAAAACGTGGTCGTCCTCGAATTAAAGGGTGTATCAGAGAACCAAATGGACGCATCTCACGAGCAAAAACACCGCATGAACCCATGGATAAATTGGCAATTGAAATGCGTGCCAAACGCTTCTGCTTGACCATAGAAGAGGCTAAAAATCCGCTTTCCGGTACCTATATCGGGCGGCTTTATCTGCAAGGTGTGATTAATCAAGACCAATATGATGCTGCACAAAAATATCTTGAAGTGAGAAACAATTACCTATGTGCAAAAGGATTGCCTAATGCAATTTATGATAACTTTACTCCTCCATCAAATGAGGAGGCACAAAAACGGTGGATTGAAAGAGCAACTCATTGTTATGAAGTGACGAAAGAGGCTATCAAAGAAGCACAACACCTCTATAGACAGTATAATCTTTATGCTGCATTACAATATCTTGTTATAGAAGATCAATCGCTAACACATCTTGTTAGTTCTTTGCGTATTGTTCTTAATGCGCTTCATAAGCACTTTAGCCGTTAAAAAAGAATTGACATCAGATGAAAAATCATTAAAATGTGTATATATTTACACATCGTGAGTTTAGGGAATGGAACAAGATAGCCGAAAAATCATTGCAAAATTAAAGCGTGATGGCTTTGAACTTGTCAAAGTAAAAGGTTCTCATCATAAATTAAAAAAAGATGGTAAGGTTGTTATTGTTCCACATCCTAAAAAAAATCTTCCGATTGGTACAGCACGTTCTATCGCACAACAAGCAGGTTGGTTAAAAAAAGGAGAAGAAAAATGAAAAGATTTTTTGCTCTTGTTCATAAAGATGAAGATTCTGCTTTTGGTGTTCAGTTTCCTGATTTTGAGGGACTTTTTTCTGCTGCTGATGAGGAAGAAAATTTAATCGCAAACGCAACAGAAGCACTTCAACTTTATTGCGAAGATATAGATATAGTGCCTATTCCTTCAAAATTTGAGGAAGTCATCCAACGGGAATCTGTCAAAACAGCTTTGTCAGAAGGAGCTTTTTTAATACAAGTCCCCTTTATTGAAAATGATGCAGAAGTGGTACGTACGAATATATCTATTGAAAGAGGGCTTTTGCGTGCAATTGATGATTGTGCACAAGAAAGAGGTTTAACAAGATCTGCTTTTTTGGCAACAGCAGCGCGTCACGAGCTTAATATTTAGATTTTCTTCTTTTTTGGCTGTGTCAATACATACCTTTTTGTTTCTAAAAACACCATATTTAGGTAAAAAAATAAAAAAAATACAAGATCATGATTTTTTTGTTGACATAGTGTAAAAAATCGTATTTAATGACGACACGGCACTAGTCGTATTGTGTCTAAAATTCAAAAATATCCTCAAAAATTCAGTAAAATGTGAACTTGAAACGTGGCTAGAAAGCCCCGTTTTCTCGGTAATTCTGGTTAATCAATTTTTCACAGAATAAAAATCAATATTTGACTAATGATGTCATTAATTATGACTCAAAAGGAGCAATGATGAAAGCTGTCATCACTAAGCCAATGTGTGTTG
>NZ_JBHIMX010000034.1:0-5529 GCF_042194435.1 Bartonella sp. LB28NMGDW | reverse complement strand
TCCAAGGTGGCTTCTAAATAACCGTTTAGTGCCCCAACTTGGATTCGGTCTCTGAACACTGCCATGGCATGGTGAAAACAGCATCACAAAACATCAATTGTTTGAAGATTATAAGTAAAAAATGAATCAAAACAAAAAGTTTTCTTGGTAATTCTGGATACTTCCTCGACACACTCCTCTTTCTCTTCCAAGATGAAAGCCTAAAAAGAAAAAATAAAATAACAAACCATTATTCCGCTTTGTATTAAAGCTCAGTTCACATTAAACCATTGCACTTATAGCGCTTAACCTGATATTTTAGCATTTTTGAAAAAAAGATGAAAAAGATATCTGATTTTTCATTCTATTTTTAAGTGACACTTAGACACTCTCATTGCTTTTCAAATCCGCACATATAATACGTTTTTTCCTTATCCTTAAAACAAAGAAAAAAATCCTATTATAACTGACTGCAACTCGCGGAAAATTGGGTGTCTTTCCCTATAACACCAAGATCTTTAATTAAAAGCGGTTTTCCTATTTCTCCATTATAGGCTTTAACGTGAATGGTCTTTCCCTTCACATCTATGAGGTAATAATCTCCATTAAAAAGCGCACCAGCTGTATAGATAGGGATATTTCCAAAAACCTTATCATTTTTCGCACGGCAATAAGACTGATAATGCGTATGACCCACGAAGATTGCTTTAACATTATGAGAGGTAATAATTGACTTAAAGACCGACAAATCTTTAGCATTCTTTTTACGAATAAAAAAGGATTCACCATCAATGGAAGCAGCACGCGCATCATGAAAATTAATGATTGTCACTTTACCTCTTGCATCAGCAGCAGTTAAATCGTTCCTAAGCCAATCTAAAGATTTATTGATTTGCGCCTGCATAGACTGTCCCATCAAACGAACCGTATAGCTTGGATAATTGTGAAGCTGCACATAGTGAACATCTCCATAATCCCAAGAATAACTCAAACTCCCCCTTATCGAGCGAATATTTCCACCCGAAATGGGAACCAAACTTTCAGTAACATCTGCATTAAAATGCAATAATTGATTACGGTATTTTTTGATTTCCGATACCATTCTTGAAACTGCACTTATAGCACAGGCATCTTTGTAAAAACTGAATTCTTGAGGATTTGTACAATTACCAACATTATTGGCATAATCATGATTCCCTAGCCCCTCATAGACAGGCGCTCCAAGAGTTTTATAAACATTTTTATAATCATCATAGTTTTTTTGTTGTCCAAACTCCGTCAGATCACCATTGACAATATGGAACGCGGCCTTGTGCGCTTTTATCACACCAGCAACCTGCTCATTTATCTTTAACCACGGCTCTCTGTTTGATATTCCATTGGCATCACCAGAGTTTAAACGCCACGGTTGCGGATCAGCCATGATGATAGCAGTATAATTTTTTACAAGAGACCTTTCTTTTATAGACCAGCCCATGAATGCATCATGATAAAGCCTCTCGTCCCTTCTTAACTTTTCAGAATCAAGGTTAAAACAACCAGAGATAGTAAAAGCAATCACGGTGATTACCAATTTAACTTTATATCTCATAAACCTAGCACCATAAAAACGTTACATATTTTATTATATTATAAAAAAATCCTCAGAAGCAATTTTTTAGATTTTCTTGTCAAGAGTGTGTCAAAAATTCAAAATAACGAAAGCAATAATCCTTCAATGAAGGTGCACTTTGATGATATAAAAGCACTGTTGGTTTCAAACCTTCAACTTCAAGCACTTTAATTTATTGAGATTTATGAGCTTGGGCTCTGTCAAATGCTATCGATACATCAACAGCTTATCAAAAACTAGGCATTTATCAGAAACCTAGCAAGTGTTCGTATACTATTAAAATATCCCAAACAGGAGAAACGAACGTATGCTGTATGCTCGAGAAGCCGTCTCCGTTAGATAGCAAAATCAAACACATTAGAATCTTATGAAAGATAAAGTAGGAATAATCAAAATGCTAAAAACAGTGTTTGGGTATTACTGTCATAACTAACTCTGGAAAGACCACAAACTGTAAGAAATATTACAGAAAATATTATTATTAATTTATAAAATTCATATGAACAATAATATAAAATATATCAAAACATAATAAAATTAACATTTTTACAAAATAGTTTTATAATAAATTTAATTATGTAATATAAAGTAATCACTTTATGATTATAAAAACGTTATGTATTAAATATAAATATGTAAAAAATTTAATATCAATTATTTTTTAGCTTTGACAAGCAGTAGAAAATAAAATACTTATAAAGACTATTACTGAAATTAATAACAACTATCCATTTTCACTTCTTCTTATGAAGTTCGCGGGGAAATGAATTTTTGGGGCTCTCATAAGGAGAATGCTAGTGTATAAAACATCCCTTTTATCATGCACGGCTGCAGCCGCTATCATCCTGTTCAACATCCAGTTCAGTGCACATGCTGAAACCCTCGTAGTTTCTGAGGGAAAACAACAAGAAGTATCCGATAAAACCTACGAAACTATTCACGCAAAAGACGGTGGCAAAATCATTGGAAAACATTTAACCATTGTTACGAATAAAGATATAAACCAAGGCACAAACCAAACCGTCTATGCTGTAACAGCAGAAGGTGCTAACAGTGCGATTGAGTTACTGGATGGCACAACCATTAAAGGCACTGGTTCTGGTATTTTCTTAGGCCTTGAAGCCAAAGACGGTGCTACACTTCAAATGACTAAGGGAACAATTACATACTCTGGAATGGGTGCCTCCTCATCTGGCATTTTATCTAGCACTGGTGCTTCCTTTTCTGACAGTAAGAGTAAAAAAAAACAAGCTGGAAGATGTGGTAATATCGAGTGAAAACGATAACATTTTACTACCCTTAGGAATAAGTGCTAAAAACAGCACAGTAACCTTGAGCAATGTAACCGTAACTCAAGCACTAACAGGTATATTTGCAGAGGATCACTCAACAATAACAATCTCTGGAGGATCACTCGATGGGGAAACTGATGGGGTATATGCTGGAAACGGCAGCATCATTACTTTAAACAACAATGTTACAGTCGCATCATCTAATGGTAATGCACTCCATGCAGATGGTATAGAATCCAAGATCACAATGAAAGGAGGGGCTGTCATAGGAGGAAGTTTGAATGGACATGAAGGCGCATTATTTACAAAAAATGGTGGACGTATTGAAATTACGGATGTTACTCTAACAACCGATAATTTCGGAAACGGTGCACTTGCACTTGGTTCTGATAGCATAGTTGAATTAAAAGGCAATACAAAGATTAACAATGCTTTGAACGGTCTTGGAGCATTTGATGGTGGTAAAATCACCAGCGAAAATTTAACACTCATCGGTTCTGGAGAAAAAGAAGAAAGCACTGGTGTAGGAGTTGACCTGCCTAACAGCAAGATCGAACTAAATGGAAAAACAACCATTGAAAAATTCACACATGGGCTTGAGGCACGAAATGGTGGACAGATTGATGTCACGGATATAGCTTTAACAACGAATGACGCGGGAACCGGTGCACTTGCACTTGGTCCTGATAGCAGAATTGAATTGCATGGAACGGCAACGATTAATAATATTTTGAAGGGTCTTAGAGCAATAAATGGTGGCAAAATTACCAGCGAAAATTTAACAGTAGTCGGTGGTAAAGCAATTAATGAAAATCTCGGCAAAATAAGCACTGGTGTACGGACAGAGGATTCTGGTAGTGAAATTCAGTTAACCGGCAAAACAACCATTCAAAATGTCGATGAAGGTTTTTATGCAGATGATGGGAGTAAAATCATTAGCGGAGATTTAACAATAACCGGTAGTGAGTCCGAAGCAGCAACCGTTGGTGTAAACATTTGGGATGCCGATAGTATAGTTGAATTCAATGGCAAAACAACCATTCAAAATGTTGATGTTGGTCTTTTTGTCATTGAAGGTAGCACAATTAAAACGAGCAATCGTGCTATTGATACTAATTCTAAAGGCCTAGATACCCAATCCGATACTCCTCAGAAGGGGAAGAAAAATACAATAGAAGCAAAAATGGCTGCACTGGTTGTAATAAATGGCGGACATATTGATCTGACAGATGTTTCTGCCACAGCAGAAGTTGCCAGTTTACAATTCGCAACTTTCTTTGATAATAATCCGAATAGCTCGCATGATCCGCAAAAATATCATAGTAATGAGATCAATCTGACTAATGCAGAGCTTCATGCTGAAAATGGTACAGGAATTTTCGTTAGAACTGTTGTTGAAAAAAGCATCGAAGATGCTGCTGCTCCATCAATCGGCACAGTCAATCTTAAAAAATCAGAAGTCCATGCTGACGTATTATTAGGAGATGGTATTTTTTGGGACAAAGCGTCATGGAAAGATGAAGATTTGTGGGATGGTAAAGAGGTTAAAACGATCTCCAACGGCACCTTCACATTAAGCACTGATCAGTCTATTCTAGAGGGCAGAGCGAATATTGCTAAAGACAGAAATGTGCACTTTGATCTGAAAAACAATACAAAATGGACGTTGAAAATCAGCAAAAATGAAAAAGATGATGATGGCAATCTCCTTGATATCGCTCAAAGATCTCGTTCTGATATTTCCACGCTTAATCTCGATAACAGCTCCATTATCTTTAATGGACCAACAGAAGATCATTACCAAACATTGCATATAGGTTCTGGTAAACCAGACACGCAAGAAGTCTACAATGCAACGGGTGATGCAAAGATTTACTTCAACACGGCTTGGAGTGATGGTGCTGCAATAAATGACCAAAAAACCGATAGACTTTTGATCCATGGGGATGTCTCTGGCAACACATCAGTTTATGTCACGGGGCGCTTAGAAGAGAACAATATCGAAGCAAATACCTCTGCTGCTGCCAATGTCCGGGGTCTTTCACTTATTCAAGTTTCTGGAAAAGCAGAGGAAAACTCTTTCAAACTGGTAAATGGCTATACCACAAGAGGTGGCTTACCAGATATGTATACACTACGTGCCTATGGACCAGACTCAAGCCAAGGCAACGCCGATATTGCACAAAACCTCTTTGATGAAAAGAATGAAAATTTCTGGGATTTCCGTTTGCAACCCGAACTGCTTGACTCCAATTCTGGTTCAAATCCTGATCCTGAAACAAATATCCCTACCGTTGCCCCTGTACCACAAACAGCAAGCTATTTAGTCATGCCAAATGCTCTCTTCTATAGTGGATTAACCGATATGGCTAAACAAAACGCACTCTTAGCCAATATCAGAACATCCGTCTTAGGAAAAGAAGAAGAAAAACAAACCGGTTTCTTCCTCTATACTTACGGAAACACAGGAACCTTATCTTCTGAACGTGGTCCTCTCAAATATGGTTATGGTGCTGATATCCGCTATGCTGCTCTCCAAGCCGGTGTCACATTCGCAGCATTAGAAGGACAAAATACCACAACACATTTCGGTCTTGTAGGCACCTATGGGCGACTATCTTTCACTCCAAAAGAGATGCAGGATGC
>NZ_JBHIMX010000033.1:0-5803 GCF_042194435.1 Bartonella sp. LB28NMGDW | reverse complement strand
GGAGAGACAATCCGTAATCTTATCGGTGCAACACAGCTTAGTGACGCCTCTACAAGATACCGTGCAACAGATAGAGCAATGTGTAACTCTGGAGTTCCCATGGACCTTGAGAAATGGCATTCAATTGACAGCAACCCTAGAGAAACAAGCTTTAGAAGCTTATCAGACTGTTCAAAACTTACTTACCGTGAAAGCGTCTGTTGAAGACATAGCAGAGGCTCTTGATGTGCTTGAAGGTGGTTTGACAATGCAAAAAGTTTCAAATGTAGAAGCGCGTGCAAAGGCTTATATCGCAGCTCTTAACGGCATTTCACTCTGGTCTTTATTGCAAGCTGTTAAAAATCTTATACGTGGTGAAGCAAAAGGCATGTCCACAACATTTGTGCCCTCATGCGCTGATCTAGCGCAGTATTGTCGTGATTTAGAAAGCAGGCTTTATGGTGTTGCTGAGAGAGTTTTTACAGCAGTTGAAAATACGCGTAACCTAGCCTTAGGAGGCAAGCGCATTTCATTCATGAGAATAGGCAAGCCTAGTGAAGAGTGTCATGACAGTAGCAATTCTAAAGCGGCTTAAAACAGCAAACTAGTGAAAAGTGCTGATCATTTTACGATTAGGCATGTATTTAAATCGATAAAAAGGTACCGTAGGAAATAAATATGTTTACAGATAAGCAGCTAAGAGCCTTGTTTGGCATTATAACTTTTATATTTTTATGTTTTTTAGGAATTAAAAAAAATCCCTACTTTATTCAAAGTATTTTGACATTCGCATCTGTTTCTTTGGTAATAGTCACAGCGGTTTTTGCAATTTTATGCAGTTCTCATATTCCTTTTGAGTTGCAGAACAATCCAAAATACAAACGCAGCAACACAACAGGTTGGAAGACATTAACACGTGATTTACAACAGTATATGCACAGACTTTTAAATATAATAATTTTAGCGCTTGTCGTTTTAATTTTCCCAAGTGGTTATAAAGAAACTGTTTCTTTGCCTATTTTTTCTAATTACGTAGAGCATAAGCTTTCTTTTTCATTGGATACTATACTTTGGTACTCAGATATTGCTCTTTGGTATTCCTTTTTAGTTTGTGTATTGTTTCTTATGTTACATACACGCAGTTTAATAAATATATCTATTTACACACTACAGTGCTCAGTTAAAAAACCATAGTAAAATTTCCGAACGTTTATAGATAAAATCAACAAGAGCATAAAAAACTATCGTGGGCTGCTTGATTTTAAAAATGCCCTACTTGCTCTAAAGGTGAAATATGTGGGATTGGGCTGTTATGCCGAGCTTGCCACAAATCATGCTTTTGTTGCAATTTAAGCCAGAATTCCGCATCATTTAAACCCGCTTTTTCTAACCGTAAAGCTAAGTTAATGCTAATCGCTGCATGACAGTTTAAGACGCGGGATAAAGTTAAACGTGCAACACCAAGACGATTTGCAGCTTCTGTTACTGTTAACCCTAATTCATCAAGCAATTCTTCTTTCAAAATGCCGCCAGGGTGTGGAGGATTGTACATCATAATAACACCTCAAAACTCAATGGTAATCTTGATAATCAACCAGTTCAACGTCTGTCCCAATGAAACGAAAGGTAACACGCCAATTTCCATTGACACGCATTGACCAGTAACCTTTTAAATCGCCCGTAAGCGCATGTAGACGATACGATTTAAGAGTAACTTGTTCAGGCGCGGATATTGTATCTAAAATTACTAAAATGTTTGCTAATTTTTTAGCATGCGCGGGTTGTATGCCTTTGTAGACTCCTCTTTCAAAGAATAATCTCAACCCTTTATGCTTAAAACTAACGATTGCCATATATACCCTCTTGATACTTGATACTATACACCATGCATTTATGTCAATTGATTATTTATCAAAGAGCATATTAAACATAATTTTATATGTTAAAAAACAATAATATCCTTTTGAAATAATTGAAAAAATATGCAAATCATGCTAGGATTTTGTATGTATTAAAATACAAATTTAAGGTAAGAAAAAACATGCTAAATAAAGTGATGTTAATCGGGCGTTTAGGTGCTGATCCCGAAAGCAAAACAATGAATTCTGGAGCAGAAATAGTCAATTTTAGTATAGCGACTTCTGAGAGCTATACAGATAAAAATACTCATCAAAAAGTAGAGAAAACTGAATGGCATTCAGTTGTGATTTTTAATCCACATTTAGCAAAAATAGCGCTTCAGTATCTCAACAAAGGTTCAAAAGTTTACGTAGAAGGAAAATTACAGACACGCAAATGGCAAGATAAAAATGGGCATGACCGTTATACAACAGAGATTGTTTTACCGCAATTCAAAGGCGAGTTAAAGCTCTTAGACGGAAAAAATAATGATAATCAAGAGCCATTATCTTCTTATGACAGAAGTTTCCAGCAACCTCTTGATACGCCTCATACTGTTATAAATGATGAGGTTCCTTTTTGATGTTAATGAGTCAATCCAATTCTTTGCAAATAATTATACAGAATAATATGCTTATGCAACAAGCGTTGTTAGAGAATAAAGGTAATGATGTACCTGCTACTGGTTTTGAAATAGCAATAATCATTGTATTTATGTTGACATTGGTTGTATTCGTTTGGGGGCTGGCTAATGATAAAATAAAGATAAGTGTATTAACTATAATTATAGGTCTCTCTTTATCCACGTGGTTATTTATTTTGGATAAAGAAACATGTTTAGCATCAGATAAAATTGGGCAAGATATTAGACAGACATTTGGGGGTATAAGTGAAAAAAATAAAAAGAAAGATGCTTACATTTCACAAGTGAAAGTACGTCAAGATCCTGTTAATCAATTGGCAATTGAAATGCGTGCTAAACGCTTTGGTTTGACTATTGAAGAGGCTAAAAATCCGCTTGCTGGTACTTATGTTGGGCGGCTTTGTTTGCAAGGTGTGCTTACTCAAGACCAGTATGATGCTGCGCAAAAATATCTTGAAGTGAAAAATGACTATTTGTGTGCAAAAGGTTTACCAAGCGCTGTTTATGATGAAATACCATCATCTTCTGATGACAAAGCAAGAGAAAAATGGGTTGAATTTGCAACAGAACAGTTTTCTAATATGCAAGAGGCGATAAAAGAAACACAACATCTCTATAGACAGTATAATCTTTATGCAGCAATACAATATATTGTTGTCGAAGACCAAACATTACCACATCTTGTGAATTCATTGCGGGTCGCTCTTAACGCGCTTCATAAATATTTTGACAGAAAAACTAAATGGTAAATGTTTTATTGTTCTTTTTCCATAAAAGTTCCATAAAAGCATGAAAAGCTCTTGAAGAATATGCATTAGAATGTTATATTTTTATATAATATTAAAGGGAGTGTTTTATGCACACAACAAAATTACGTAAGGTTGGAGGGTCTATTATGCTCTCTATACCGCCCGCATTGCTTGATGTTCTTCATCTTTCTGAAAACACGCAAGTGGGTTTGGCTATTGACAATGGACAATTGGTTGTAAAACCACAGGCATTCCCTAGCTATACTCTTGAAGAATTGTTAGCGCAATGTAATCCTTCAGATGATTTTGCGGATGGTGATATGGAGTGGTTTGATGCCAAGCCTGTTGGCAGAGAGCTCTTGTAATGAAGCGGGGCGAAATTTGGTTTGTATCGCTTGACCCAACTTCTGGTTATGAGCAAAAAGGAACGCGTCCTGTACTGGTTGTGTCACCGGAGGCGTTTAATCGTGCCACGAAAACACCGATTGTCTTACCTATTACAAGTGGAGGAAATTTTGCAAGAACAGCAGGTTTTGCTGTTTCATTAGCAGGAACAGGATTACATACAACAGGTGTGATACGTTGTGATCAACCACGAGCTCTCGATATAGCAGCGCGTCAGGGAAGGAAAATGGAAACAGTTCCCTCCATGATTATGAACGAAGTGCTTGCCAAGCTATCAACATTTCTAACATAGTTTTTTTATGCATCTTTAAGAACGATGCTAAAGTAAGCAATGTGACGTGAAACGTTTCTCTGTATAACGCCTTGTAAAAGACTAAGGAAAATAATTCATTCTATTGTACGCAGAAGTGCCTCTTTTTGTTTCTAAAAATAAGAAAGATATGAAGTATTTGTTTTATGATTTTTAGTATTTTTATTCTTCACTTATAGCTATTACAATCAACATCTTGAAATTTATCATAACCATAGTAATCTTTATGTTGCTGTTTTAACATTTTACATAGATTGTATCGATTAATATCAAATTTTTCGAGCACTTCGTTTGGAAGATCATATAAATTTCGAGGACCAACATCAAACATATCAACTGCATCAGCTAGGTTATTTGGAATGCGGTTCTCATCTGCATCTGATTTTTGTCCGCAGTTGGTAAGAAAAAGCACACTGATTACTATGATTAATAAGTAACTTATTTTTTTTGCTGATAAATAATTCATTATTTCTTTTATGGCTGGAGTTTAAGTATATATTAAAGATTAAGAGTTTTCTTAATAAGGTGATCCATCTTATCAATTTCATTGCTTAGTGCATCAATCATGTTATTTCCTTTTTCAATATTCTGATGAAGTTCAAAAAATTGTGCCTCATAATTCAACACATCAGATGTGTGCTTAGACTTAGATGCTTTTGCCATGGCTTGAAGCACTATGTGCCGCTTTTGAACAAGGCTAAAAATGGATTGTATTGTCTCATGTCTTGCTTTGATTGCTTTATTTCGTGTATGAATTATAGTGTACAATCCATAATTTTTTTGTTGATCCTGTCTTGGACTCATATTGAGTAGTTTTATAGTCAGGGCATCCTGTTCTTGAGCTATTGTTTCCCACTCATTGAGGGTAATTTCTAGAAACTTCTGTGTGTCATTCCATCCCCTTTCCGCATTTTCTTTTGCATCTTTTTCTAGGTTCAGTTTTTCAATTATTTTAGAACAAAATAATTCATTTATACTGGCATAACCATGTGCTGTTAGCAAAAGATATGCCATAAAAAACGCAATCGTTAATATGTTCTTTTTGAATACAAATATTTTTGTAAATGTCTTTTTAATTCTGCATAAAGCTGCTTTTTTGAAAAATAACATTAATTCCCCCCACTTTTTGCTAATCAATAACTTTGTGCTTCCATATAATTGATTCGTTGAGATGACACAATTGTGAGTGGTTGGTTGTTAAAGACACTAGATTTAGGTGAAAAAAATAAAAAATACACAATATAGTGATTTTTTTTGTTGACAGGATATGAAAAATAGTGTTTTATGGCGTTGCTGTACTAGTCGAATTGCGTCTAGAATTACGGTAAAGGTATAACCTTTCTTATAAGTTTATCTGATTGTTCAGAGCCCTGCTTTTGCGGGGTTTTTTTATTGTCTTGTTTACAAAAAGAAACACACATGAAAACCACTGAAAAACTTGCAAAAAGAACGCCCCCAAAGGCAGGTCAAGGGCGGGTAAAAGGCGTGCCAAATAAAACGACACGTATTTTGAAAGAAGCAGTGCTTAAGGCAGCAGAGCGCGCTGGTAAGAAATATGGTGATGATGGTTTGATCTCTTATCTCGAAAAACAGGCAATCAAATGCCCCGCTGCTTATTTGGCATTGTTGGGGAAGATTTTGCCTCTTCAAGTGACAGGGGAAGATGGCGGGGCGATTAAGATGATAACGCGTGTAGAAATCGCGCCTTTGGTCAATGACAACACGACAGATTAATATTGTTCCAAAGCTTATACCGATTTTTACAGGGGATGCTTTGGTACGGGCGGCTTGGGGTGGACGAGGGTCTGGAAAGACAAG
>NZ_JBHIMX010000032.1:0-6047 GCF_042194435.1 Bartonella sp. LB28NMGDW | reverse complement strand
TTGCTAACTTGTGTATCGGAACAGACAGAAAAAAAACGTAAGGGTGGTTCTGTATCTGCTGTCATTCTCTTATCGTTTGGGATATTAAAAAGAGAGAGTACAAAAAATAAAATACGCTTGCCTTTCCCAGCAAGAGTTTCTGCTATCTTTAAGACTAGTAAGGTCTTTCTCGTCCTACACGCCATAATCAATTCGCAACAGTCTGCTTCTTTTAGAACCCCTCACAGAACAAGCTTTAAGCGCTTCTTGTTGATGATCTAAAAGCTTTTTCGGTTTTTTTTCTTAAGCGTAGCTTCTCCTTTTTCTTCAAAAGGACTCAAATCTATTTGACTGTTTTCTCAATCAAACAGATTAATCCTTTGAATCTGGATTTCTTGGACTGCAAAAATATGAGAAGCGTTATCACTCCACTCTGTTTCGAGTGCTATCGATAAGAATATGACAGGTGAGGATTTTTTTCCCACTGACTACTATAAAAACTATCAATATCTTCTTTCTTGATCTGATGATTTGTATTATAAAACTTACAATGCACCATCACTCATATTATATTTGTCCGTCTATATCACATCCAAGTTGCATCCTTGCCAAGCAGCGTTGCTATATGAGGAAAAGTCTTATTGCTATCATCTCGTCCCTCACGAGAGAACTTATTAAAATAAACCTTCATTCTAGATGCTTAAAAATAAGCTAAAAAACATGTTGTTGGAGTTTGAAATTTGAAAACTGAGCTTTGCCTCTCTAAAATGCAAACTTCCCAATCCTTTTCTGAAACTAATCGTTCACGATCTTATTCCAGAAGACCCAAAAAATCCTACAAACAGAACCAAAAATAATCAAAGTCCTCTCCAAAACTTTCAGATATCCTCGTCTTTCAGAAAAAAAACTGTCTTATATCTGCAATTTGGCTTGAGAAAAAACGGAACATCTCCACTCATACATAAAAAATGGCGAGAAGGTGAAAAAAACGCTTCCAACTTACCTCTATCTTAATATCATAAAAAAGCTACAAAACTTGCTTCCAATGAAAAACGCAAGCCAAACTCTTCGTCATGGCACACAATCTTTTTAAAGGGGCAGAAACCTTCAAGAAAAATCAACATAAAGGGCCTGCTACTGTAGTCCAATCTTGCCTATTTTTTAATTGCTAACAATACCTAGGGGCTGCTTTCTTATAGAATTAAAAGCATCTGGAGAAGGTGAAAAAGCTTCCAGAAAATGATTTAAGAAAATTTGCTCTTGCTCTTAGCTCGAAATATAAAATGTTATGATAGGCTTTTGATGAAAATGATGTTGTTTTGGGATAAAAAAGACAAACATGCGTGGAGTGGAGGCTTTGCTAGCCTTTTGTCTTAAAAGACAAAACCTAAAATGCCTATGATCGTAACGATACCCCGATTATTTGCAAAGAGTGTTTTGTAGAGGGTAAAGCATTATGTTGGTAGCAAAAAGCCTGTAAAGAGAAAATGGTTATGGCATGTAAGAATAGTGCTCTTTATTTATTATGGCTGATCCATGAGCTCTAAGATATAAATTGAGAGGGAATGGGCGGCATTAAAAGTTAAACGCGCATGGCGAGGTTTGAGATTGATTAGTTTAAAATCCTTTTCTGAGCGGCCGTGCGCTGCACTTTTCTTGCTTCATATCTTCGGGATGGATCTTAGCTTTCTTAACGACTTCTTCCCATAAAGCAGGCAGCTTATTACGGGCGTTTTCTTCATATGAGATAGAATGGTGGTCGAGATAAGCTTTGCAAGAGGCTTCCAATAGATTTGCTGCAAATAGAACTGCCCCCCTGGATCTTTTTCTATATTTTCTAATGCTCTTTTTACTTCGATTTCTACTGCTGAAAGTCCTTTCGCTGCAATACGTTTTTGTAGCTCTTCTGTAGAGAGGAGACCAGATTTTTGCAATTCTTGTATGGAGGTCAACTCCTTCTTGATAAGATGCCCTCCACGCTGATATTCCAATCCATCTTTCTTTAACGTTTCTAAAACTTTACGTTTATCTTTTTGTAACTGTAAAATTTTTTCATATAATGATGGATTTAATCCGCTTGGGTCTGGATCATAATATTCTTTTTCTAAAAAATCCCCAAGCAAGTTACCAAGGACTTCAAGCGGTTCATTGCATTTCATATTGATTGCACGTAGCCATGCTTTAACTTTTTCGGGTTTTGAACCTACTGGAATTTCAGGAGGAGCAAATGATGCAATAAACAAGTCATCTAACTCGTTATGCGTATAATGGTGCGCAAACATTGGAGGAAGTAGTCCAATGATTGCAGGAGGGATTTTGTTTTTCTGAGATATTTTTTGCGGAGACAATAATTGCATTTTGTATCTTTATAATATCAAAAAGTGGTGTGTGGAGTGGTTTTTAGAGTATGATTTTCAATGTTTTTAAAATTTCCCTCTCAATGAGAGAAGGATTTTTTATTAAAGCGGGGTAGATTTGTTATGACAGTTCACAATGAAATAGAGAAAAGATTCTGCTTTACAAGCTGTTTTTGTTGCTTCAGCTTCATTTGAACCTGTTGCGATTATGAAATTATAGCGATTCAATGAGCTTGAAAAGGGGTGAATAACATCACCAAGTTTGCAGTGCGGTGCGATTTTCCACATCGCGGTGTGTGGTAGAAGATGATTAGCATTTATAGTGTGCGCGGGCGGAATGCTATATTCTATGCTGGTGCTGTAGGGGTGTCTGTTAGCGTGTTTATGGGACTATTCCGCATTGAAATGCGTGCTTAATTTCGTGGATATTTGCAAAGATACCAACAGAGAATCCCATATTTCAAGAGGTTTTGAGAGGTGTCCAAGAGCACAAAGCAAGTATGATGTTGATAAACACCGCATGTTATTGGAGATGGCCAAATTTTAGAGCTTAAGGAGCTTGTCGGTTTAGTGTCCTTTCATAAAAATGATGAAGGCTGTGGTCAAGGTTTCAGTGTGTTGGTTTCTCGAAAAGTGGTAAACTGCTCTATGATATTATATGTCGTTGCAAATGTTATTGAGAAGGCGTTCAAACAAAGCATATCATAAATCGGAGCCCTTTTCTTTATGCGACAAGGAGAATGCAAGGCAAAACAGTAAAAATGCAGCGATAGAGAATATAAAGAATATGAGATATGTTTGGTTTAAGGACAGATATTCTTCTGTCAGCGAATGGATCAAAAATCCAGCGAATACACCCCCCAAGGCTCCGCCTATTTGCTGTAATATGCGTGTGATAACTGCTGTATCTTTGACGTATAAGCTGTTGACATATTGGATAGGGGCGGAAAGGCAGACAATGGTGGTGATGCCAAGCCCTATGCCTCTTAGCAAGAATCCAAGCCCATCCATGCTTATATTATAGCCGAAGCATAATAATCCAAAGCTTGATATCACCAAACCAATTCCTATCATGAAAAAGGGAGTTTTTTCTTTCCATTTTTGGTAAATAAATTTCCTTCCGATCCATGCACCTACCCCTTGTAGAGCAAGGACTGCGCCGATGATGAGAAGGCTATTTTCATGGGCTTTTTCCATGGCAACGGCTAAAGGAAAATAAACGAGGAAGCTATAAAAAAGAAATGAAGCAACAAGCCCCATGATCATGAGTAATGTGTAGCGCGCATTTTGAAATCCGCTAAAGACGATTAATTTGTTTTTTGCTTTCTGATTAGAAACAATGAACAATATGAGAGATATCATCGCTATAAGTGCTAGGATATATACGGAGGTGTTGTTCTTTATATTTCTGGCTTCTGTGAGATAGAAAAACGAAATAAGCGATATGAAAAATGCTAAAAATGCAAATAAGTTAAATTTTGTTTTTGTTGTTTCGTTGCTCTTTAAATGTTTTGCTCCAATGGTGAGTGCCAATAAAATAAGCGGAATATTGATAAAAAATAACAAACGCCAAGACACATACTGAGCAAGCGAGGCGCCTACCAGCGGACCAAAGGCAGGAGCGAAAACTGTTGGTACGGCTATGGTGCCCATGGCTTGGCGCACTCGTGTCTGTCCAAATTGTAAGGCAATGATGGTTTGGCTAAGGGGTAGCAAAAGACCGGTCCCGAAACCTTGAACGATACGGGCAGATATAATAGTTGGAAAACTATAGCTTAATCCTACCCCCAGTGATCCAAGCATAAAAATGAAGCTTGCAAGAAACCAAGTGCTTTTGATACCTATTCTTCCTTGCACAAAAGCGGACATTAGCAGCCCTGGAACGGTGGCAAGAAAATAGGATGTTACAACCCATTGTATATTATTTTCTCCGACTGAAAAATAATGCGCAAGGTTAGGAAGGATGACATTGACAATGCTCCCGTCCAGCAGAGGAAGTATGCTGGAAATAATGACGGTATATATGACATACCTTTCTGTTTTTGTATAGGAATCTCTCTTTTGCATTATTATGCCCCCTGTTGATATTCTTTAAAATATTGTCCCCGCCCCATTCACAGACTTTTAAAAATTAACATGTGTTTGTGATGGCTGTGGTTTTGATATTGGGATGAATGTGATTGGAAGCGCTGATGGTCCCCTTGTATACAATCCCTCTTCCTCCAAAATGAAGCCATCAGTTAAGTTGATCTCAATGAGTTTATCGAGGAGTCTATTCGCCGTCAACTCTATCTGCATAAGAGCAAAAGCGGAACCTAGACAAATGTATATGCTTTCTCCATTTACATTTATTATTTAATATGGAAAATGCTTTAAAAGCTTTATAAATCAAATTATTGACTGAAAAATTCAATGTGTGTTTATGTATCATTTTTTATAATTAAATGATTGTTTGGGGGAAAATGTATTCTCAATAGTTTACAATTTTCTTTTCTTAAATGTGCAGCCTTTTCTGGAAAAGGTTCGACGATCTCTTAATCATTTAATAAAAATTAAAATCGGTTATAAGGAAGAGCTTGTAAATTATATAGTAGGAAAAAGTTGCATTTTATAAACAACAGGGGAGGGTTGTTTCCATAGCCCAAACATTTTTTCAAGTTGTTATGGTATCTTTTTGAAGTGCTTGATCGATAAAAGTTTCATAATTATCAGAAACAATATATTGGGTATTTTCTCCTAAAGCTTTGAAATGTTCACGACCGCAATGGATTTTCGCTTTTTCCAGATCGTGCAACATGTTTTCGAAAATACTTCTGCTTTCCACAATAAAATACAGTTTTTCTTGCCCATCTTTTACTTCAATAGAGGCAACTTCAATCTGCTTTATAGACTTTTGTTCATAAGCATCAATAGAATCGAGCTTATATAGCATGTTGTGTTTATCAAGATGAAATTGTTTATGTAGGTTTCTTGTATTGAAAGCAATAGTAAGATTTTTGATCTCTGTATAAAAATATTTACAAAAAAAATTAATAACGCATGATTATAGAATTTGGTTCTTTGTTTGAAGCGTGTAAAGTTAAATCGTTGTTTATTCATAGATTTTGTGTTCACTATTTATTTGATACATTTAATCTAAAATGTAAATTGTGTTCGTATACTCAAACTAAAGTACTGGTATTGAGGCGGTGAGCGTGTCGCGTTGTTGAGAATAGATAATTTGGTAGGCTGGTATTTCCTTTGTACCAGAGGAATTTCACCTTATTCTCTCATATTATGTGTGGATGAAATGTTAACCGCATAATGCTCCCTCTTACATGAGATGTAAGATTGATATGCTTTCCATATTAAGAAAAGTTGTTGATTGTGTAGGAATATTTTTCTGCGAAATTCGTTTTGCTTAAATGGCAAAAATAGAGCAATAGTTGCATATTTATTGCGCTGTAACGCATATATATAATCGATGGAGTCAACATTTCATCTAAGAAATTTTTTAAAGAAAAAACATAAGTAAATAGAATTGTTGAAAAAATCTTTTATTTTTAAGCTTGTTTCTCGTGATTATAAAAGCTTTACGTGGATGTCGAAAAATTTGGTTGTGTTGAAAAGCATGAAAAATCAAGGAAATTTTGCAAAAAAAGCTGCACTATGCGTGCAGCTTTTTTTGTGTTTGCTTTAGAGGTAGACGTTTTAAAGCATGAAAGTATCCTT
>NZ_JBHIMX010000031.1:0-6923 GCF_042194435.1 Bartonella sp. LB28NMGDW | reverse complement strand
GGATGGAATAATGATTCTGCGGATCCTCATACAATGGCTTCACGTCTTGTTTATAATCCAGATAATCGGTTTGAGGCTAGAAACACTGCCTATCCTAGTTGGAAGCATGGATATTTTGATGCCAAGATGAATCAAAAAGTTGAAGATGCGTTGTTTCAAAAAGATCCGCAAAAACGGGCGCAAATATATGCTGATTTACAACGTGAACTTATGCAAAAAGGACCTTATGCGTTTATTTACCAGCAATATAGCGTTATAGCGATGACACCGGATGTCAAAAAATGGGTTTGGAATAGTGCACCGCGTATTTTTTATAGTAAAATTGAAAAATAAGAGTGTCTTTTCGTGTTGTCAAAGGTAAAAGTAGTTTGATCATAATAGCATGATGAAAATATTTTTTCACATAAAAGTCCTTCAGTTTTTTAAGGAAGAAACTGTGAGGGGTATTTGTGCTGTATATGGTGGAGGTCGTTTATTAAGGAGGGATGAATATAGAAAGTTATATTGGAGAAGATCTTTGTTTGTGGCTACAGATTCTATGCATCCTGAATGCAGATTGATATATGAGAGAATTATTTTATAGATGCTTAGTTTGATTAAATGAAGTTGATGTTTGATACTATGCTGTTTAAAAGATGAAAGAGCAAAATCACAACGACTATGTGTGAAAAAGGCACAAGAATATAATGGGGAAAAAAATGTTGAAAAAATTTTCTGTTTTATTAGGCATAACAGCTTTTTTAAATGGGGCTATAGCATCAGCATTTAGTGCTTCATCTAAAGATATATTGGTGATGGCATGGAATATTGATTCAATGAGTAGTTTTGACCCAGCGCAAACTGTTGAAGTTGTGACGAGTGAGTTATTGACGAATATTTGTAGCGCGTTAGTGCAATATGATGAGCATGATCCTACAAAAATTCGCCCTGCTATGGCAAAATCTTGGGATGTTTTAGATAATGGCAAAAGAATAGTTTTTCATCTTCGTGATGATTTAAAGTTTAATGATGGAAGAACAGCAACGGCGCAAGATTTGGTATGGTCGATGCGGCGGATTATTAAATTAGGATTGAGCTATGCCCAATCTTTAATGGATTATGGGTTTACTAAAAACAATGTTGAAACAAATATTCAGGCTCTTGATGATAAGACTTTGCAATTAAAATTAGATAAACCCTATCCTATTCAGCTCATATTGACTGTTATTGGACAATCTTATGCTTCTGCTTTGCTTGATCGGAAAACAATTGAAGCGCAGAGTATTAACGGTGATATGGGGAATAAATATTTAGCAACACATTCGGCTTGTGTTGGACCTTATAAATTGGTGAGCTGGTCTCCAGGAGATAAAGTTGTATTAGAGGCTACACAGCATTATTGGGGCGATGTGCCTAAAATTAAGAAGATTGTTGTGCAGCACGTAGCAGATTCATCAAGTCAAAGACTTCTTTTGGAAAAAGGTGATGTGGATATAGCGCGTGATCTTTCTTCAGAGGATATTTTAGATCTTGAAAAAAAGGGAGGCCTAGTCAAAATTAGTCGTGTTTTGCGCCCCCAGATTATTTATCTATCATTAAATAATAAGAATGCAATTTTTGCAAACGAAAAGGTCAGATTGGCACTTCGTTATTTGGTTGATTATGAAGGTCTTGGAAAAACTGTTTTGAAGGGGATTGCTATTCCGCGGGCAACTTATATGTCCTTGGGTGTTCCTGGTGCTTTGGATGAAAAAGAAGGGCTGCCTTTTAAGTTGGATTTGAAAAAAGCAAAACAGTTGATTACTGAGGCTGGTTATCCGAACGGTTTTAAAGCTAATCTTTTAGTTGGAAGCCTTAGTTATATGTCGTCTGTTGCACAGTCTATTCAAGCTAATGCACGTAAAATTGGTGTTGAGCTGACAATTGAAAAAATGGCACAAAATCAATTGTTGAGCCGTGTACGTGGTGGAAATTACGATACTGCTATTATGGGGTGGGGGAGTGCCGATCCTGATGGACATCCTGCCTCATTAAATCACGTGTTTAATCCTGATCCAACATTTACAAAAAAGCACAATATGTATTTGGCTTGGCGCGCTGGGTATTATGATGAAAATATTAATAACATGGTGATGGATGCTTTGTTTGAGAAAGACCCCAATAAGCGTATCATGCAATATCGTACTTTACAGCATTATGTGCTAGAGCATGGTCCTATGGTTTATTTATTTCAGACATATTATACCGTTGGTATGGGACCTGATGTCAAAAAATGGATTTGGAACAGTTATAGACTTTATTACAATGAAGCAGAAAAATAAAAAGAAGCATGTTATAGAGAAGGATTGTAGAACATGCTTAATAAGAGGTTGTTTTGTTATATAAAAAAAGGTATTTGCTTTATGTTTTGTCGCTACAGAGGGGATTTTTATAATGGTTTTGCCACTTTCAGAGACTGAAAGAGCTGTATCAGAAAAGCAGAAAAGATTATTTTTATGGGATTTTTTATGCAAAGGATTGAAACTTCTTATTTCAGTTTTTATCACATTGCTTGGGTTGGTGACGATCACTTTTTTTCTTGGTCATCTTCTTCCTCTAGATCCAGTTCTGTCTATTCTTGGTGATAATATCAGTCAGGAAGCTTATGATGCAATGTATTATAAGCTTGGTCTTGATAAGCCGTTGATTGTTCAATATTGGAAGTATCTTCATAATGTATTTTTATTTGACTTTGGAGATGCTTTAACTTCTGGGCGTCCTGTTCTAGCTGATATTATGCGTGTATTTCCTGCAACATTAGAGCTTGCAACCGTTGCTATTGTTATTGGCACAAGTCTTGGAATTCCATTTGGTGTTTTTGCAGCAATGTATCGCGATTCATTTATTGATTATGTTGTTCGTGTTTTTACACTTGTAAGTTATTCTACTCCAACGTTTTGGCTCGGTTTAATGGCTTTGTTAATATTTTACGCCAAGCTTGGCTGGGTTGGTGGTCCAGGACGTATTGATTTTCTTTATGAATATTCTTTCGAACCAAAAACAGGATTTTTCCTTTGGGATACTGCAAGCCAAGGACAATGGGAGGCTTTTGGTAATGTTTTTAGTCACATTATTATGCCTGCTTTGATCTTAGCTTTCGGTGCTATGGCTTATATTAGCCGTATGACTCGTGGGTTTATGATTGAGCAGCTTAATCAGGAATATATCATTACTGCACGTGTAAAGGGGTTATCGTGGGCGCGAACGGTATGGGGACATGCCTTTAAGAATGCTGCTGTTCAGGTTATTACCGTTGTTGCGCTTTCTTATGCTTTTTTATTAGAAGGGGCTGTTTTAACGGAGACAGTTTTTGCTTGGCCTGGTTTTGGACATTACTTGACAAATGCTCTTTTAGCCGGAGATATGAATGCAGTTGTAGGATGTACTTTACTTGTAGGATTTATCTTTGTCGCCATTAATTTATTTTCTGATTTGCTTTATCGCATTTTTGATCCAAGGACACGTTGAATATGACAGTAAGTAATCATCATAAATCGCAATCATCATCTTTTTTTGGCGGTTGGTTAAACGACCCTGTTCCAAGCTCCATAATTCAGGCGAACATACAAAGAATTTATCACGCACTGGTTAAGTTTTTTCATAACTTTTCGGCTGTATTTGGTCTGCTTATTATTTGTATTATTATCATATGTGCATTTTTTGCTCCTTGGATTGCTACGCATGATTTTCTTAGCAATGATCTAGGGCATCGGTTGCAGCCACCCTCTATGGCGCATTATTTTGGGACAGATGAATTAGGACGTGACATTTTTAGTCGCCTTGTTTTTGGTTCCCGTATTACTCTTTATGTTGTTTTTCTTACAACCATTATTGTAGGTCCAATAGGGCTTATTGTTGGAACCGTATCTGGTTATATGGGCGGATGGGTTGATACTGTTCTCATGCGCATTGTCGATATTTTTCTTGCTTTTCCAGGTTTGATTTTAGCTCTTGCATTTTCAGCTGCATTGGGACCAGGGATTGAAAATGCTTCTATTGCAATTTCAATTGCAGCATGGCCCCCAATTGCACGTTTAGCACGTGCTGAGACTTTGACAATACGTTCTTCTGATTATGTTTCTGTCGTTCGCTTGCAAGGGGCTTCTGCTTGGAGAATAATTTTGTTTCACGTTGCGCCCATGTGTATTCCTTCAGTGATTGTACGATTAACTTTAGATATGTCTGGAATTATTTTAACGGCTGCTGGTCTTGGTTTTTTAGGGTTGGGAGCTCAACTTCCAAGTCCTGAATGGGGTGCGATGCTTTCTTCAGGGCGGGAATTTATGATGACAAATTGGTGGTTGGCGGCAATACCAGGCTGTGCAATATTATTTGCAAGTCTTGCTTTCAACCTTTTAGGTGATGGTCTTCGTGATGTATTGGATCCACGCAATGGATAATAAATTATTAGAAGTAGAAGATTTACGTATTTCTTTTCCTACAACGCGCGGCATTTCAGAAGTTGTGCGTGGCGTTAGTTTTTCTGTTGGAAAAGAAAAAATTGGAATTGTTGGTGAATCCGGATCTGGAAAATCGATGACTGGGCGCGCAATACTAAGATTGAGTCCAAGAGCAGCCATTGTTAAAGCTAAAAAAATGCGCTTTGAGGATGTTGATTTATTGACCGCAAGTGAACCTCAGATGCGAAAAATCCGTGGGAAGCGTATTTCAATGATTTTACAGGACCCAAAATATTCACTTAATCCATTAATACGGATTGGTGAGCAGATTATGGAGGCTTACCGCATTCATTATCGTGTTTCAAAAGCCGAAGCGCGGGAGCGCACCATATCTATGTTAGAATCTGTTCATATTCGTGATCCTGAACATGTGATGCGTCTCTTTCCTCATGAAATATCAGGGGGGATGGGGCAGCGTGTGATGATTGCAATGATGCTCATTCCAAAACCTGATTTAATTATTGCCGATGAACCAACATCTGCACTTGATATTACGGTCAGACGACAAGTTTTATCTGTATTAGATGAACTTGTGACAAAATCTGGAACGGGACTTATTTTCATTAGTCATGATTTAAATATGATTGCTGATTTTTGCGATCGTATTTTGGTGATGTATGCGGGCCGTGTGTTAGAAGAGTTGCCTGCTTCTGATTTGTCTCACGCTTGTCATCCTTATACGAAGGCATTGCTCGCGAGTTTACCACGGCTTGATAATCCTGTTGATGTTTTGGCTGTTCCTGAGCGTGATCCTGATTGGTTGTATAATCCTACGATTGTTAATGGTGTTGAGGAGGTTCCTCATGACAAATTGTGAGAATATTATTGATGTTTCTAATTTATCTGTAACTTTTGGTCATAGACATAAGGCAGTAACAGTTGTTAAAAATGTTAATTTTCATATTAAGCGTGGTGAAGCTTATGGTTTGATTGGTGAATCCGGATGTGGAAAATCAACAATTTTGAATACATTGGTGGGGCTTATTCCAGATTATAGTGGAAAGTTCCTTTTTGCTGGACAAGAAGTTGAAAAGAAAAGAAGTAAGGATTTTTTACGCTGTATTCAAATGGTTTTTCAAGATCCTTATGCTTCGCTGCATCCAAGAAAAATGGTCCATACGGTTCTTTCTGAATCGCTCAAAATCCATGGGATGGATAATCAAAGAGAGCGGGTGGAGGATGCTTTAGATTCCGTTGGTTTAGATTCTTCATTTCTTTATCGTTATCCTCATGAGTTGTCTGGAGGACAGCGTCAGCGTATTGCTCTTGCACGTGCTTTAATTATTGAACCAGAGGTTTTGTTGCTTGATGAGCCAACATCTGCATTGGATGTGTCGGTACAGGCTGAAATTTTAAACTTGTTGAAATCGTTGCGAGTGAGAAAAAAACTTACTTATTTGATGGTATCCCATGATCTTGCTGTTGTTGCACATATTTGTGAACGTGTTGGAATTATGCATAAAGGGATTATTCTTGAAGAGCTTAGCAATGATGAATTGCGCAATTTACATGCGCAACACGATTATACAAAGGAGTTTTTTGAAGCAAGTATAGAGCCTATTGTCCATAGAGAGCAAAGAGCATGATCAATTTTCCAAAAGAAAAAATACATTTTTCTGTTTTAGGTTTCGAGAAGTATTTAGTATCTTTGTTGTAATAGAGAGTTTTTGTATTTTTTATAGTGTGAAATCTTATCGATATAATTTATTGAAAGAAATTTTAGCTCTCATATTTTTCACTTTATTAGGCGTACAACATTATGAGTCATCTGCATGACTCATAACGCGCATTATATATTTGTTGTACAGTTTGTTGACTATAAATTTATGTTTAGAAGGTTTCATTTTAGATGAGCATTAAGCTTGTAAGAAATAATAGGTGATTAATGATGCTATGTTTTCTAGGAAAATTTATTCTTTAGGGTATAGTTTAATTTTTATTTTTTTTGATTTGTTTACTCTTTTTTACAATGTTACTCTTATTTATCCAAAAACGCTAAGTTTTATTTTTTAAAAAAGAAGAAGCTGTTATGAAAATTTTTCAATAGTACATGAGAATGATTCAACTATTTTTGTTTTTTCTATTCTTAAAGACATATTTTATAAATAAAAAAGGCAGCATATTGCGCTGCCTTTTTGTTAAATTGAATAGAATGAATAAGCTATTTTTACAACCTTGCTTTTAAAACTGATAGCGTATGCCGCCTGAAAAACTTGCACCACTTATACCCGTTTTCTGAAGCTTTTGTTGATAGCTTACATCACCATGAAGGGAGAAATTGTGAGACAGTTGCGCATTAATGCCAATGCCGCCTTCAATTGCAGTCCCCATAGGATCAAGGTCAAAGTTTCTGCCAATCTGGATAGTGCCATCATCACCAAAGGTTTTGATCAAGTTTACTTTTCCATAGAAAGACATAGGACGGCTGTTTTCAGTGGAAATGGT
>NZ_JBHIMX010000030.1:0-6991 GCF_042194435.1 Bartonella sp. LB28NMGDW | reverse complement strand
TAGTCTTCATATTTGCTTGTAGGCAAACCTTTTGCTGTCTTACTGAGTACGTTGTAAACGTTTGAAGCAGTGACTTTTCCTAGCCTTGCTTGAAACCATTCTGCTGTTCTTTGCTCCATTTCACACCGCCGTTTGTTGTTGAGTTGGTGCATATTCAATATCTTGTATAGGTGCATCTAATTGCTCTTGTTGTGCTTTTTTCATTTGTGAACGTTGCTTTTTTTTCAAAGAAAACAAAGCGATTTGAGCTTGTTTATAAGACATATCTGTTAGATTTTTTGCTCCTACGAAAGAGATAAGCTTACTTTCTTCAGATTGCGTTTTTTTAATTAATTCTTTGATTTCATTCATTTGTTTAGGAGAGATACCTGAAAGAAGCGTGTTGCCATCTGTATCGTCTTCTTTTCTTGCGACATTAAGAAGCATGCCTAAGAGATATCTACGTGCGTAGGTGAGAGTAGAACCAACCGCTTGTATGTTATTTTTGCTCCCTGTAGCATCAAAAGGAAAGGTTCCTTCTGTTGATATTTCATTGCCTGATATATGCTTTAAAGTCATTTCTACAGTTATGTCATTTGAACTCTGGTCTTTGATACGAGAGAACAAGGCAAAGTGATGTTTTGCAAGAGGTTCTTTGATTGCATCAATATATTTATCAAGCGTTGTATAGAGGCTTTTAGTATGTGTATTAATGGCGTTTTGTTCGATATTTTTGTATTCCATTTGCATAGCAGAAAGATCACGGACAAAGTTTTGGCGCTCTTGTCGTTTTATCTCTTGTTCTCGCAATTCAAGAAGACGCTTGAGACGATCCATATCGACATCATTTTCTAAAGCTCTTTCTAAAATAAGCTCCATAGCTGTAGGTTTGATTTCACAATCGTTCATTTTTTCCACTAATTCCGTTTGTGTGGTACTTAGTTCACTCATCTTGATTTTCTCCATTGCGCGCAATTCTCCCGTGGCGTGAATCACGCTGGTGTTAAAAGTTTGTTTGTGTGGTTAGAAAGGAACGTCGTCTTTTGCTGAAGAGTTGCCGTTCTGGGCGGTCATAGTTCGTTTACAAGCTTCTGAATTATCATAAATTTTTGTATCGCCATAAATTCTTGAATCATTATCGATAACCACATTTCCATAAATTTCTACGCTTCCAAAAATATGACCTCTATATATTTTGACGTTATTATAAATTTTTGCATTTCCAAAAATCTCTGCACTATAAGCAACTTGTGCGTTATCAAAAACCTTAGCGCTATCGTAAATATTGGCAAACAAATACGCCTTGGCATCATTATAAATCCAACAATCGTTTTCATGACTTAAATTGTCTTCATGCTCTATAAAGCCGCCAAGATCACCTGCCTTTACATCTCCAAAGTCTTTCAATGCACGGATGCGGTAAAGCGTAATGTATCCATCAAACTCAATTGTTTCATCAGTCAGTTCGTATTTTTTCATCTGGTCTTTTCTCCAGTTGATATGGCGTTATAGTCATCAACGTGTGCGCTACGGTAAACTTTTGCATCACCGTAAACTTTTGCTTCTCCGTAAATTTCTGCCTTATCGTAAACACGTGCTTCATCGTAAACGCGTGCATCATCGTAAACTTTTGCACGCCCATGAACATGTGCATTGCCAAAAACCAAGGCATCACCAAAAACCTTGGCATAACCGTAAACCTCTGCATTATGGGAAACGCATGCATTACCGTAAACGTGTGCATGATCATAAATTTTAGCATCACCATAAATCCTTGCACTATCGCCTACATGTCCGTCTTTAATTTTTGCATTGCCATAAACTTCTGCCTTATCGGAAACGTATGCATAACCATAAACATGTGCATTTTCTAAAACTTTTGCATAATCGTAAACGCGTGCACAACCGTAAACCTCTGCCTTATCGTAAATACGTGCTTCATCGAAAACGCGTGCACAATCGTAAACTTCTGCCCTACCGTAAACTTCTGCATCACCGTAAACTTTTGCTTCTCCATAAATTTCTGCACGACCGTAAACGCGCGCTTCATCGAAAACGTGTGCGCTCTCGTAAACATGTGCATTATCGGAAACTTTTGCTTCATCGAAAACAAGTGCATTGCCATAAACACGTGCATCTCCAAAAACACAAGCCTTATACCAAATCCAACAATTGCCCTCATGGGATAAGTTGCCTTCATGCTCTATAAAACCGCCTAGGTCGTCTGCTTTAATACCACCAAAGTCTCGTAAGGCACGAATGCGGTGGAGAGTTTTGCCATCAACCTCAGTTGTTTCATCAGTAAGTTCATATTTTTTTTCCATGGTTTATTTGCCCCTACCTTAAGATAGCATCACTTCCATAAAATGCTGTTTTGCCAGCTACTATGGCATTACCACCAACTTTTGCGTTATTATAAACTTCGGCATCATCATAAACCTTAGCATTTTCATAAACTTTGGCATTTTCATAAACCCATGCCTCACCACCAACCCAGCAATTGTCATCATGGCTAAGATTTCTCTCACTCTCTACCCAGCCACCAAGATCACCTTTTTTAACATCCCCAAAGTCTTTTAATGCACGGATCCGGTAAAGCGTTATTCTATCAACTTTAATTGTCTCATCAGTCAATTCGTATTTCTTTTTTATCATAATAACCTCCTCTTAATGCATGGTTTGTCTTTTAAGCTCTTGAGACAGCACACCAATTCCTTTTGCTGTGATTTTTGCGCAAGGAATGACTTTTTCTATTCCACTTGCGGTTTGAAGTGTGATGGTTGGACAATCCATAAGTTTCTTTTGGATTTTGTCTTGATAAGGAAGCAAATTTCCACCTGCTGCACGCCGGTAAACCCAACCTTTTTTCTGTAAGAAGAGAATGAACTGTTTTGGTTGCATCTCGAGTATTTTAGCGGCTTCTGTAAGACCAAAGAGTCCATTATGACGCTGTAAGCTTTCAAGAGCCATTGCCTTTGGTTTTAAATTTGCAATAATATTATCTTTTTGTTCATTTTCATTTTTGAGATACGTTAAAACACCAAGCATAACTTGAGGGCTTGAGTAGTCGATTTGTGGTATTACTGCTTGCTTTTCCAATTCTTGCCAACGGTCTATAATCCTAGCACGTAATGTCATGCTGTAACCCGAAACTAAAATGAGGCATTCACGTTTAGGAAGGTTGTAACAAGGGAGAGTGCGACCAGTTGAATCTTTGTAAAAACCTACAAATTCACTCAGCCCAAATTTGGGCTCAGTACTTTTAGAGTGCAACTCTTCAAGCATTTGCTTAATATCACGCATAACGTGTTTATGTTGTTTACTACACAATTCTGCAATTTCACGACTAGACATGGTTGGAATTGTTGTGTTTTGAAAATTGTTTTCAGGTATTGTAATAAAGTTTCGCATCATCACCCCCTTAATTAAGAAAAACACAAGTTTTGGTATAATATTCTGCCTAAGTTTCTATGGCGCTCTGCTTTAGCGATTTTCCTTGCTGCGTGAATTTTGAAATAATGATTATCAGTTTTATCTGTTTCTATTTCAGATTTTGGACAAATCTTCTGTCTGTTCCATTCTTGTTTTGTAAAAACAAAATCCACGCCTTCTTTTAGATCAAACTTTTCAACACAATCATTAAACCAAGTGGAAAAATCTTGTTTCAAATGTAAGTGCCTATGCATTACATGGGCTTTGACCATTTTGGCATAACCAATTTTGTTGTCTACCTCGTTTTCAGGTATGAGATATCCTTCACTATCATTATCATGTATGTTCATAAGTTTACTCTAATCAATTATTGATGGGAAAAAGGGGGCGCTTTTAAATGCGCCCTTCAGAATTTAAAGCACATCACATGCACGCAAACGGTGTTGTTGTTCGTAAGTACCGTAAATCTCATCATTATATTTTTCGTCTGCGATCTCGTCTAAAAGTTTATTGTAAACATCACTTTCGCATATAAAATAATGAACCTCACTATCTTCATGGAGATGTTCGATATTTTCTTTTACATATACTTCTGCAATTTCTTCAGAGATATCTTCACAATTATTCTCAGAAGGATTGATGCGAAAGATTTGGATTGCATCATCTACCTCATCAACAATGCTTAGAATTTGGCTTGCATCAAGTGGTCCAGACTCTGCAATGTGTTGATCTTTATCGTAGGCAACTAATAAAATTTCATCAGAATTTATAAGAATTGGATTTTCCATAATTTCTCCTCCCTAACGCCTCTTGGCAATTGTTTGTGCGTGGTTTGTATAATTACTTATATAACTATAATTATAAAATAGCAAGCAAAAAATTATAAAAAGTTATATTTTTTATAAAAAATATTATAATATCTTGCTAAATAAGAGGGGGGGGATAATTAGCGATAAGTCCGAATCATCTTGCTGTAAGAACTTATTGGCAAAATAGCAAATATCTCTCCAACCCACACAATTTTAACATTCTTAATAGGTAAGGCATTCCAAGAAAGCAGATCTATTTCACCATTCATTCCCCTGCTAATCTGCTTTATATATCTTTTATTATCATGTGTTAAAATAACGGCTTCTTTGCCAAAAAAGGATTCTATTGTTTTAATTTGGCGCCGTCTTACGATAACCATATCTCCATCTTTATAGGCTGGTATCATAGAATCTCCTTTAACTTCAAAAGCAACCATATCATCAGGTAAAGCAAAAGGAATTTCTACTTGTTCAAGACCATCTTCAGGGATTTGTTCAAAACTTGGATCTATCTGTGTTCCTGCTCCAATATACCCCATAAGAGGAACAAAAGTTGTGAAGTGATTATCCCCTTTTAGTTCTTTATATAATTCTAAAATGGCATCTCGATTAGAGCCGCGTGGATCAGAATCTTTTAACCACTTAGACACTGAAGCTTGTGTTACGTTTAGCCGTTTGGCTACATCTTCTTGCGTTAAGTTAAACTCGGTCAAAATCTTTTTTAATGTGCTTATGATATTAGATTTATTACTCATACTTCTGCTTACCTTATTTTTTTATCGTTGATAAAGATAATTTTCATTGACTTTATATAACTATAATTATATGAATAAAATAAGACAAAGCTGTAATTGGAGCTTGTAAATGGATCAACGAGAAGATTTTAAGAATTTGACTAAGTCAATACGGGGCAAATTTAATTGGACACAATCAGAAATGGCGAAAATGCTTGGTGTAACTCAAGCAGCTGTTTGCAAGTGGGAAAAAAGAGGATCTATCTCCGTAATAAATTATCTAAAGCTGCAAAAGTTGAAGGATAGTTCTAGCTCTAGTTCTGCTTTTATTGCTGCTCCTACAGATAGTAATGAACATCAACAGCACCATTCACACTCTTAAAGAAGAAAGATCAGAGATGATAGATGTCCCACAAATCTCCATAAGCAAAGTTCAGTTGATTGATCTTGTTAATAAGATTGGACGGGAAGACATATATTATGGTGTCCGTTCGCCTCAAGATACATGTTTTGAAACACGCATAGATCCCTTATCAAATGGTTGTCTTGTCTATATACTGCATAGTATCTTTGCACGTGATGATAAAAAATATTTTCCGTTATCGCCGTACGATGATTTTAATAAATGGTTTTTATCTGTGTTTACGCAAGCTTTTACAACTTGGTTTGATAATTATTTTTCTCAAGAGCTGTCATCTTTTTATCGCTTAAATGAGCTAATCTTATTTATAGCCTTAGTCAAAAATAGGCTTGATTTCTTAAGGGATAAACTCATCGAAAAAAGAGAAGAAGAAATCAAATTAATAAATGATGCGTGTAGTGTGCGTCTGAATTGAGTTAATCCAATTTTTTAAAACTTATAACTACGCGCTCTGTCATAGCAAACATATAAATACGTAGAGCCTTAAGGGGGGATTATGATCACTAACGCACAAACCATTTTATGTCTTGATCTAGGGACCAAGACAGGCTGGGCGATATGCGGTGCGGATGGTCACATCATCAGTGGTGTCATGAATTTCCACCCCCGATATTTTGAAGTCGGTGGAATGCATTATTTACGCTTTAAGAGATGTCTATCAGAAATAAAACAGACAGTAGACAGCATTGACGCGGTGTATTTTGAAGAAGTGAGGCGTCATAATAGTACTGATGCAGTGCATATTTACGGTGACTTGTTATCAACCTTAACGACGTGGTGTGAACATCATCAGATACCGTATGAAGGCATTCCTGTTGGCACAATTAAGAAAGCAACAACAGGAAAAGGAAACGCATCAAAAGTAAAAATGATTAAGGCGGTGTGTGCAAAAGGACATACGCCTAAAGACGACAACGAAGCAGATGCTTTAGCAATTTTATATTTAATGAAAGAAGGGGGTATATATGTCCAGTAAATTACCGTGGACGAGGCTGTTTGCAGATAGGTGGATTCTTGATCTTGCTTGTTTATCTCCCATTGAATGCAATGTTTATATAAAATTGCGTTTGCAAATGCTTTATACTGGAGAGCCGCTTTTAAATAACACAAAGGTCTGGGCTAATTACACTGGTTGTTCAGTAAAAATGTTTATGAAAGCGTTAGAAGTTTTAATAAGCACGGGTCATATCGAACGTTTAGACGATGGGTGTTTATGGAGTTTAAAAGTTGAAGAAGAACTCAATAACTCTAATGAAAGCTTAGATAAGGTATCGAAGACATCTCGGTCAAAGAAGTTATCAGAGAGAGCAAAGAAAGCAGCGCAGGCAAGATGGGATAAACATACAAATGATGCTTGTGATGATGCTAAAGCCATTGAAAATACTGATAAAAACAATGCTAAAGCCATGCTTAACGATGCTAAAGTTATTAAGCATGATGCTAACAGTATGCTTAAGGATGCTAAGCATGATGCTTACGACATGCTTAATGATGCCTATATATATAACATAAACAATAACACTAACATTAACAGTTATAATAAAAAAACTAAAACTATCGTTTTAGCAAAAAAAGAAATTGGTTCTGAAAGTTTAGCAACAATCGATTTGGTTGAC